>JAPPIY010000269.1 GCA_026914095.1 Oligoflexia bacterium | reverse complement strand
TCCCGTATTTACGGCCTCTTCATCTCTTTTTCTCTCTCAAGGGGCGAACTCAGGAATAATTGACGCTGAAAAAACTCAATCAGTAGCGCAAATTAAATATTTTACAGCGCAAATAATAGATTTACTACACTGAAAGGTTTTAAACTCCGAAGAGTCTTTTATGAAGTTCTTTTCTAAATCAATTTTTATGGTTTTTCTGGGCTTTCGTTTTGTATTCTCTTTTATAGGAAAGGCGTTTTTATATTTCCTTTTTTGTTTTTCTGTTTTGCTTTCGGCTGAAAGCAATCGCCCGGCAGTCAAAGAAGAGCCTGTATTTTGACTCTAAGTTGAGATCAAAGGATCTTAAAAGAACGGCTGTTGAGCATGGAAGACAGGAGGGTTTGAGAGGGGAGATTCCCGCTGACGCGGGAAGGACTGCCTTCACGGGAAAAAGAGAGGAAGAGCAGAGAGCTAGAGGGGTGATAGTGAGGTTTCACCGCTGGCCGACACTTAAGGAGCAAAAGGAGCTTGCAAGGATTTTAAAAGCCGGCGGTTTAAAGAGGACAAAGAGCCTAAAGAGTTTTAAGGCCCAGCTGTTTGTCTGGGAGGAAGGGGGATTGAAGCCCTCAAGGCTGGGGGATCGGGCTTGCCTCGAGATTAAGAGTTTATCTAATGTGAGAAGATGCAGTCCGGATCATCTTTTGTCGGTCAATTCTTTTAAAAGCTCTTCGAAG
Organism: Oligoflexia bacterium; assembly: GCA_026914095.1. Lineage (GTDB taxonomy): Bacteria > Bdellovibrionota > Bdellovibrionia > Bdellovibrionales > UBA1609 > JACOND01. Next base: position 16,874 of record JAPPIY010000269.1, on the reverse strand, counting down.
TTTACAGGAATGATGAAAGGGTCTTTAAAGGCAAATAAGCTGAGGAGAGTGAAAGAGGCAGAAATTTCAAGCCATCGTTTTATAGCAGGGGCCAAGCGCGGTGAGACGGAGTCGGGCTTTAACTTTGAGTGTGAGGGCTGTAAGAATCAAGGGGTTGAGTCTCTGTCGAAAGTCGTTCAAAAAGCTTTAAATGTAAGGACTTGCGATATTGTTTCTCACAAGAGAAAGCTGATGGGAGGCCAGCTTTCAGATTATTGGGCTCAGGAGCTGATAGGCTCTGATTTGTTGAGAGAGGAGCTGGAGAAAACCTCTCCGCCAGATGTAGAAAACTGGATTGCGGTTTTTGATAGTCACCAAGGAGATCATAATATTGCTGTTAAGAATTTAATATCAGATGAGGGTTTTCATGCGGTGTTGCCGGAGCTGGGAGAGAGGAAAGCTCCTTTTTTAGACACGCAATCAAGCCCTCAGGGAAGTTTTCTAAGTGACCGAGATTATAGAAAAGGCAAGGGATATAAACCCGCTTTATCTTTGTATGAGACAAGCTATCCGGGGGATTATTTGTTTGGCTTTAAAAAGAGAGCGCCTCATTACATCAACAATTCTATGGGCTGGGGTGAAAGTGAAGACATCTATGAGGTTTTTAAGAAGCTCTCCTCTTCTGGTGTGTCTAAATCTATTGTTGTATCAATTTCTCACAATAATTTTCCATATAGATTAGAAGATATAAAAAGCAAAGCCTCTAAAGATTTTGATGTGATTTTAGCGGGGAGTTTTTCTCCTAGGGGCTTTGTAAGCAAATTTTCTCAATCTGACAAGGAGCTTTCTATTTTAGCGCCTTCAGACAACTGGATCACTTCTGCTGGAAAAAAGGGAGAGTATAGAAAGTTTGGAGGGACGAGCGGAGCGGCGCCTTTAGTGACGGGGAGCTTAGCGGGCTTTGAATGGCTGTCGGGCTACCATCCCACCGCCAAAGAGGCTAAGATTCTGTTGGAAAAGACCGCTTTTCCAACATTGCACTCTTTTGAAAAGCCGCTTATCAATGGAGTGGGTTTGTTGAATGCCTACAAGCTGGGAGAAGTGGCTAAAAGATTAAAAGAGAAATGCGAGGGGAAGTCCAATTTTTGTTTTAAGGAGGAGATATTAAAGGATGAGAGTTATCGTTTTTCTGAGGATAAGAGTTTGAGTGGGGAATTGAAAAGAGTTTTTCCGTCTTGCGCTGTGGGGGGAGAAAAGCTGGAAGCTTTGTCAGGTCTGTCTGATTGTGAGGAAAAGAGAGAGGTATTTAAGAGGTTGAGGAAGGCGATGTTGTTAAGGCCCAGTCAAGAGCTTTTAAAGAGTTTATCTTGCATTTACAAAGAGGGGGGATTTGGACAAAATGCGGAGGTTTTAGACAAGCTGGCTATGTCTTTAGGGACGGAGGAGGAAGTGAGAGCTAAGCTGAAAGCGAGGCTGGCAAAAGAGGGGTCCGTTTCAGACGATATTTTGAGGTTATCGCTGGGAATGGGAGGATTTGAGGAAGAGTTTAATTTGTCTGAGCTGGAAAGAGGGATTAATATAGCAGAAGGGCTGGGAGAGAAGGGACTGTCTTTATTGGAGAAAGGATTTGCGAGCGGTGATTGGGAACTGCAAGAGCAGGCTCTGTATTCAGCGGGCCGTATAGGAGAGAAGGGACTGTCTTTATTGGAGAAAGGATTTGCGAGCGATGATCAGGAACTGCAAGAGCAGGCTCTGCTTTCAGCAGGCAATACAAGAGAGAAGGGACTATCTTTATTGGAGAAAGGATTTGCGAGCGATGATCAGGGACTGCAAAAGGCGGCTCTGTTTTCAGCGAGCAATATAGGAGAGAAGGCTCTGCCCTTGCTTAGAAAAATGTTAAAAAATCAAAACTTAGATGAAAACATTAAGGAAAGGATTGAGAATACAATTGCCGACCTTGAGTAAATAATCGGTTTTGAAAAAGTTTGTTTATTGTTTAAACTGTGATTTTTATTCCAAAGCTTGCAAATAAACTGGCAAAACAAGCGCGAGTTTGAGCGCAACACCGCTTTGTGGCAAAACCCAGGACTGAATTTTGAAAGCTTATTTGCAAGCTTTTGATTTGAGCCTGTTAATCGGCTTTCTTGTAAATATTATTCACTTAAAGTCATAAATTCACAGAAGCTTGTTCTCGCGGAAGCGGAAAGCTTCACTTGAATTGCCCCATACACCTAATTCCAGCTATTTTATGGAAAATTAAAAGTTTAACCAACTAAAAATTTATAAATAAAAGCCTAAAATCTTCAGATAAGGAGAATTATATACTTGACTAAAGTAAAATCCTGTTATATACTTAAATTATAAGCAGGAGGAAAGAATGAAAAAAGTAGTAGTATTAAGTAGTTATGAATTTTTAAAGAAGTTCAATACAGAGTTTAAATGTCTCAAGTTTTTAGAGAGAAATATATGGAAAAATGGGATAAAATGCGGTTTTTGTGGTTCTGATGAAGTTTCTAAGAAGAATAAGAAAACAGGCTTTCATTATTGTAATGACTGCAAAAAGCAATTTAATGTCCGAACAAATACAATTTTCCACCGCTCAAGGATTCCTCTTCAAAAGTGGTTATATGCTAGTTATTTGCTTCAAACTTCAAGAAAAGGAGTGTCCAGCTTACAGCTTTCTAAGCAGTTAGGGATAACTCAAAAATCAGCTTGGTTTATGCTTCATAGATTAAGAGAAGCCAGTAAGTCTGGGAGTTTTAAGCTTTCAGGTGATGTAAAAAGTGATGAGACTTACTTTGGCGGTAAAAACAAAAATAGGCATAAGAATAAAAGAAAGAAAAACTGGCAAGCTGATAAGATTATGGTTCAAGGTATTAAGGCTGAAAACCAGTTAAAATTTCATATTATCAACAGCCCTAATAAAAAAGACCTTACAAGGCAATATAGTTAAAAATGTAGAGGCTGGCTCTAATATAATGACAGATGAGTATAAAGGTTATAAAGGGCTTGATAAGCTTTTTAACCATTCTAAAGTAAAGCACTCTGAAGGCATTTATGTTTGTCCTTTAACTTCTAAAACCACTAATGACCTTGAAAGTGTCTGGTCTGTTATGAAAAGAGGTTATAAAGGAGTTTATCATCACTGGTCTAAGAAACACTTACACCGATACATAAACGAGTTTGGCTTTAGACTAGACAAAGGATTAAGTCTTTAATTCGGGGAGCTACAGACAAAAGGCTGACTTATGAGAAGCTTACTAGATAGTTTATTGCTTTGAAACAATATCTTTTATTTCTGATATATCTTTTTTTATGTATTCTAAATTTGTTTCAAGTCTGACTTGTCCTTTTTCAAGATTATTTAATCTCTCTTCTATATGGGTAAGATGATTGTTTTTTATTTCTGATATATCTTCTTTAATAGGGGTTAAAATCCAATGAATAATCCCCAAAAAAGCGAGCAAAGCAATAACTAGGCTTCCCCAGTCTTTAAGTTTTGTCATAGTTTCACTACTTATCAGCATTATCCTTTTTTTATTGCCTCTCTATATTATAGAGAAGTCCAGTTACTTTAATATTAGTCTAAAGGCTAGTTTTTGTCAAATAGCTTTTTGACCACTTAATTTAACTTTTTTATCGGAAATATTATAAAAATCTTAAAGTTTCTTTTCTGGCCTCCGATAATTAAACCAGTGTTATGTTTTACTAATATTTTTTCCTATTTTGGTCTTTGCGAATGTTGCGGATGTAAATATCCATAATGTATCTGAAGACAAAAGCGTATCCAAAAAAGCCTTAGATCAGAATGTTTCAAAAGACTTTAGAAGTGAGTCAAAAAAAATGAGGCAGGAATTAAAAGAATATAGAGAAAAAGTTTATGCCCTTGAAAAGAAGAGAGAAGAGGATTTGGAAACAGCAAGGGCTTTAATTAAAGAAGCCAAAGCTTTAAAACTACAGCTTAAAGAGGATATAGCAAAAAGGGATAAATTAAAGAAAAGGCTTGCAGGCGTATCATCTGAAGTCTCTGCTCTTGCTAGTGGTTTTCTTTTAGGCAGTGATATAACCCAAAGAGGCAATAAAAAAAACGAACTGGCTATTTTAGAAGAGCAAATAAAGAAAAAAAAGCAAGCTGTCCGCCTTGCCACTGCTCAAGCAAAAAAACTTGTTAGGGAAAGAAAAATAATGAAGCAAGAAATTGCAGAATTAAGAGAAGAAATGACTTTATTAAAAGAAGAAAGAAAAGCCTTTATAAAAAGAGGATTAGCAAGCCCTTAAAGCTTAGACTTATTATTAAGCTGTTTCTTAGTCTTTTCAGTCTCTTTTCTAGGCTTTTTCACTTTCTTTTTAGGCGTATATTTGTAGGAAAGTATCCTTTGAATAAAAGCCTCAAACTCTTTCATAAAACTATTTTAGGGCTTTATTTACTTTAGTCAAGTATATAATTCCTCAGATAAGCGGCTTTTGCTAAAAGAGTGATTAAAACAATTCTATACTCCTTAACTGCGTTGAGTTAAAAGCCTATAAAATCAAGCCCTAAAGACTTCTAAGCCTTTATATAAATCTATAAACACTTATAAAATCACATTTTTTTTACCTCATAATAAACTCTTGAAACCCTGTATTTAAAGGCCTTGATGGAAATCTTGGCTGGCTAAATATCAAAATATTATAAAATATTAGGAATTATATACTTGACTCCCCAAAAAACTCCAAAAGCCTTTAAATATAAGGATTTTAAGGAGTTTACTATGAAACAGAATAAAGGTAAAAGTTTGAAGCGCTTAGAGTCGTTTTCTTCAGAGAAAAAGCCACAAAGCCTTGAAGTTTGGGGAGTCATGTATATAATTCCTAAAATATTATAAATAGGCTTGACAGCTGAGTCTGACTATTATAAAGGGTTATGGATTAAAGTATAAAAAAGTCTTATATTTACGGAAAAATCAATAAAATAAACTTGGAGGATAGAAATGCCAGAACTAAAAAAAGAGCAAGTGATAGATTATCTTTCTCAAATGCCGGTGATTGAGTTAGCGGGTCTCATAAAAGATCTGGAAGAAAAGTGGGGTGTTTCTGCGACAGCTCCTGTCGCCGTTGCCTCAACTGGCATGGGAGCTGTTGAGGGCGCGCCCGCAGAGGAAAAGACAGAATTTGATGTCACTTTAGCCAGTGTTGGAAGTAATAAAATTGCTGTGATCAAAGAGGTTCGCTCGGTTACAAGTTTAGGACTCAAAGAAGCTAAAGACCTTGTGGAATCGGCTCCAAAGCCTGTTAAAAAGGCTGTATCTAAAGAGGAAGCTGATAAAATAAAAACGGCTTTAGAAAAAGCTGGCGCTAAGGTTGAAATTAAATAAAACTTATAGAGTGTTATTTTTATAGCTCCTTGCTTTTTAGGAGGAGGGGGCTTAGTTTTTTTGAAGAAAAATTGATGAACAAATAGGATGGCTGAATGAAAAAACTCTCTCTTGTAGGCTCTAATCTCAGGTTTCGCAAAAGTTTTGGAACCATGACAAAATTTGTAGAGGTTCCCAATTTGATACAGCTTCAAAATTCCTCTTATGAAAAATTTTTACAAAAGAGTATTCCGCCGGGAAAAAGGAAAAATGTTGGCCTGCAAGCTGTTTTTAAATCTGTTTTCCCTATTTCAGATTACAATAACACAGTTAGCTTGGAGTTTATTCAGTACAGTTTATCCCATCCTAAATATGATGTCAGAGAATGCCTGCAAAAGCGGGGTATGACTTATGCCTCCCCTTTAAAAGTGACTTTTCGCTTAATTATTTTTGAGCCGGGGGAAGAGGGAAAAGAGAAAACCATTCGTGATGTCAAAGAGCAAGAGGTTTATTTAAGTGATATTCCCTTAATGACAGATCATGCCTCTTTTATTATTAACGGAACCGAGCGTGTGGTTGTTTCTCAAATTCACCGCTCTCCTGGTGTCTTTTTTGATCATGATGGCGGAAAAGCCAGCGCCAGCGGGAAATACATTTATTCGGCCCGCTTTATACCTTATAGAGGCTCTTGGCTGGATTTTGAGTTTGATCAAAAAGACACTATCAATGTCAGAATTGATAGAAAAAGAAAATTTCCCGCAACCATATTTTTAAAAGCTTTAGGCTTGTCTTCTGATGAGATTTTAAAAAAGTTTCATTATGTGGATAAAGTGTTTTTAAAAAATAAACAGCTTGTCAGAACTTTTAACATCGATGAGATGGAAGGCCAAAGAATTAACAGGGACATAAAAGATAAAGAGGGAAATATTGTTGTTCGGGCCGGACGCAGAATAACAAGATCTATTAGAAAAAGGGTTAAAACAGCTGGCATAAAAGAGATGGAGATTAAACACGAAGATTTGCAGAACAGTGTTTTGGCAGAGCCTCTTGTTGATCCTAACACCGGCGAGGTTTTGTGTGAATCCAACGAAATGCTAACGACAGAGCTTATAGAAAAAGCTGTTCAGCTGAGAATAAAAAAATTTAAGGTGATATTTTTTGAAAGTTTTGTTTCAGGACCTTATTTATCTAACACTCTTAAAATAGATTCTGTCAATACCAGGGAAGAAGCCCTTTTGGATATTTACAAAAGAATGAAGCCAGGGGAGCCGGCCATTTTATCAGCGGCTGAATTTTATTTTAAGAACTTGTTTTTTCAAGAAGGCAGTTACGATTTAGGAGAAGTCGGCCGCATTAAAATCAATCATAGATTTGGCTTTTCAGATATTCCAGAAACACAAGGAACTCTCACTAACAAAGATATTGTCAGAGTGTTAAAACACTTGATTGACTTAAGAAATGGAAAAGGAAAGGTGGATGATATTGATCATTTGGGAAATAGAAGGGTGAGATCCGTTGGGGAGCTTTTAGAGAATCAATATCGGATTGGCTTGGTTCGGATGGAGCGGGTGATTAGAGAGAGAATGAGCTTGCAGGACAAGGATACAATGATGCCGCAGGATCTTATCAATGCCAAGTCTGTCAGCGCCGTTGTTAAGGAGTTTTTTGGCTCCAGCCAATTGTCTCAATTTATGGATCAAACCAATCCTTTGGCGGAAATCACTCATAAAAGAAGAATTTCCACTTTCGGCCCTGGCGGATTGACCAGAGAGAGAGCTGGTTTTGAAGTGCGTGATGTCCATCCCACTCACTATGGCAGAATTTGTCCTATTGAAACGCCAGAAGGCCCTAACATTGGTTTAATAGCCTCTATGGCGACTTATGCCCGCATCAATGAATATGGCTTTATAGAAACTCCCTACCGTGTTGTTAAAGACGGCCATATTACAGATGAAGTGAGATATTATTCTGCTTTGGAAGAGCAGTCTCATACTATCAGCCAAGCCCGATTCAATTTTAATGACATGCAAAAAGACAGCTTTTTAACAAGCCGTGTGGATGGAGAATATAAAACTGTGAGAAAAGAGGATGTGGATCTCATGGATGTCTCTCCGGGCCAGTTGGTTTCTATTGCGGCCGCGCTGATTCCTTTTTTAGAGCATGATGACGCCAACAGAGCTTTGATGGGATCTAATATGCAAAGGCAGGCCGTTCCTTTAATGATCACAGCAGCTCCTCTTGTGGGGACAGGCATGGAAAAACTTGTCGCTCAGGACTCAGGAAATAGTGTGGTTTGCAGGCAGGCAGGACTTGTAGAGGATGTTTCGGCTGGCCGTATTGTGGTTCGCCGTTTAACTAAGGCCGGAAAAAAAGGCTCTAGTGTGGATATTTATGATCTTATAAAATATCAAAGGACAAACCAAAACACCTGTTTTAATCAAAAGCCAATTGTGAGAGTGGGGGATCGGTTGGAAAAAGGAGATGTGATAGCGGATGGCTTGGCTATGGATATGGGAGAGCTGGCCCTGGGCCGTAATGTGACGGTGGCCTTTACTCCTTGGGCAGGCTATAACTTTGAGGATTCTATTCTTATTTCAGAAAAGCTGATTAAAAACGATGTCTATACTTCTATACATATTGAAGAGTTTGAGTGTTTGGCTAGAGACACTAAATTGGGCAGTGAGGAGATTACAGCTGATATACCTAATGTAGGAGAGGAGGCTTTAAAAAATTTGGATGATTCTGGAATTGTTCGGATCGGCGCTAAAGTTAAAACAGGGGATATTTTGGTGGGGAAAGTGACACCGAAGGCGGAAAGCCAGCTTTCGCCAGAGAAAAAATTGGTTTTAGCTATTTTTGGGGAAAAAGCGGGAGATGTCAAAGACACTTCTCTTAGAGTGTCTTCAGGAGTGTCTGGCACAGTGATTGACACACAAATCTACACTAGAGATGGTGTTGAAAAAAGCCAAAGATTGAAATCGATTATTAGTGAAAAAGAAGACAGGCTTAAAAAAGACAGGGAAATTCAAAAGAAAGCGTTAAAAAATAACGCCTTAGATCAGATTAAGGATTTGGTTGTAGGTGAAAAAAGCTCAGATATTCTTTTAAATGATGACGGTTCAGAAGAGCTCCTGCCAAAAAACCATAAGATTACAGAAGAGGATATTAAAAAAATTCCATTTGAGTTATTAGCTTATATTCCTTTGAAAAAAGAGAGTTTGGCAGAGGAATTGTCAAAGATCATGGATGAGTGTCAAACTCAATTAGAGGCTTTGGAAACTCTTTACAAAGAGAGAGTGAACCGGCTTTATGCAGGTGAAGAGCTTATGCCTGGTGTTATTAAAATGATAAAAGTTTATGTTGCTGTAAAAAGAAAAGTGGAGGTTGGAGATAAGTTTTCGGGCCGTCATGGAAACAAAGGAGTTATTTCCAAAATTCTTCCAGAGGAAGATATGCCCTATCTGGCGAATGGCCGTCCCGTTGATATGGTTTTAAACCCTTTGGGGGTTCCTTCTCGGATGAATATAGGGCAAGTTTTAGAAACCCATTTAGGCTGGGCGGCTTTAAATTTAGGACAGCAGATCCAAAAATATATTGATGATTTTAAGGAAAACGAGGCTAGGGAGACTCTTAAAAGAATTTATTTAAATGACAAGCGGATTAGTGAGAAGATTGATCAAGCAGATGAGGATTCCATAAAAAGATTAGTGGAAAAAGCCAGTCATGGAGTTCATGTTGCCACACCGGTTTTTGATGGCGCTAAAGAAGAGGAAGTTAAAAATATTTTAAAGCATGCGGAGCTTTCTGAAACAGGACAAACTGTTTTATTTGACGGCAGGACAGGAGAGCCTTTTGAAATGCCAGTCACAGTGGGTGTGTTGTATATGTTAAAACTTCACCATTTAGTGGAGGAAAAAATTCATGCTCGATCTATAGGCCCTTATTCTCTAGTTTCGCAACAGCCTTTGGGCGGTAAGTCTCAATTTGGAGGACAAAGGCTGGGAGAAATGGAAGTTTGGGCTATTGAAGCTTATGGGGCCGCTTATTGCCTCCAGGAGTTTTTAACTGTCAAATCGGATGATGTGGCCGGCCGTGTTCGTATGTATGAAGGTATTGTTAGGGGAGATAATACTTTAGAGCCCGGGATACCAGAATCTTTTAATGTGTTGGTGAATGAAATGAAAAGTTTAGGTTTAAATGTAGAAATGTTTGAATCGGATGTTTTAACTGACAGCTTAGCTGAAGAGGAGGAAGACAAGGAATGAAAGATTTGCTGAATTTTTATGATAAACCAAGAGATCCTTTAGCTTTAGAATCCATAAGAATTTCTATTGCCTCTCCTGATATGATTCGCCGATGGAGTTATGGGGAGGTAAAAAAACCGGAAACTATCAATTACAGGACATTTAAGCCAGAAAGAGAGGGGCTTTTTTGCTGTAAAATTTTTGGCCCGACAAAAGACTATGAGTGTCTTTGCGGAAAATATAAAGGAATGAAATACCGCGCTGTCGTTTGTGAAAAATGCGGCACGGAAGTTACCCGATCTAAAGTGAGAAGAGAGAGAATGGGGCATATTGAGCTTACCAGCCCTGTCGCGCATATCTGGTTTTTAGGAACCTCTTCCAGCCGTATAGGAAATTTTTTAGGGCTTTCTGTCAAGGAGGTTCAAAGAGTTCTTTACTGTGAATATTATGCGGTTATTGACCCTATGGACACTGAGCTTAAAAAAGGCCAATTGCTGTCTGAAGATGAGTATGAAAAAGCTCAGCAGGAGTACGGCCCCCATTTTAAAGTGGATATAGGGGGTTCGGCTATTCGGGATTTAATTAAATCTGTTGATGTGGATTTTACAGCTAAACAATTAAGAAAAAGTTTAGAGGATGTCACTTCAGAAGCTGTCATAAAAAAAATAAGAAAAAGAATAAAGGTTATGGAGGACTTTCAAAACTCTATCAACAAACCGGAATGGATGATGTTAGAGGCTCTGCCTGTTATCCCGCCTGACTTAAGGCCCCTTGTTCCTTTAGAAGGAGGGCGGTTTGCCACTTCAGATTTAAATGATCTTTACCGCCGGGTGATCAACCGAAACAACCGCCTTAAAAAATTACAAGAGCTTAACGCGCCGGAAATTATCATTAGAAATGAAAAGCGCATGCTTCAAGAATCTGTAGACGCTCTTTTAGATAATGGACGGGGAGGGAAAGTTTTTACAGGCCCTAATAAAAGGCCCCTTCGCTCTCTAAGTGAAATTTTAAAAGGAAAGCAAGGCCGTTTTCGCTCTAATCTTCTTGGAAAAAGGGTGGATTATTCAGGCCGCTCCGTGATTGTTGTAGGGCCTCATTTAAAGTTGCATGAGTGCGGTTTGCCAAAAACAATGGCTTTAGAGCTTTTTAAGCCTTTTATTTATCATAAGCTTGAAAAAAAAGGGCTGGCTTTAACTGTTAAGCAAGCTAAAGCTTTGGTGGAGGAAAAGACAGACGAAGTTTGGGATATTTTATCAGAGGTGGTCAAAGAGCATCCTGTGCTTTTAAACCGAGCTCCCACCTTGCACCGTTTGGGAATACAGGCTTTTGAGCCAGTCTTGCATGAAGGAAGAGCGATTCAGCTTCATCCTCTGGTTTGCACGGCTTTTAACGCCGATTTCGATGGAGATCAAATGGCGGTTCATGTTCCTTTATCTGTTGAAGCTCAAACAGAAGCCCGTGTTTTAATTATGTCCACTAATAATATTTTAAGCCCCGCCAGCGGACAGCCCATCATCAACCCCACTCAAGATATGGTTTTAGGAGTTTATTGGATGACAAGAGTTCGCCCCGGAGCCAGAAATTTCGGCAAGGTGTTTTCTAATGTTGATGAGGTGATTTACGCTTATGAGACCGATCAAATTGATTTGCAGGCTAGTATAAAATGCCGTGTTCGCGGCAAGTTGGAAGACACTTCTGTTGGGCGCGTTTTGTTAAGCGCTATTGTTCCTAAAGAGGTGCCTTTTTCATTTTACAATCGCGTCATGAATAAAAGCAGTTTGGCCGATCTCATCAATAAAACTTTTAGGCTGTGTGGAGGCAAAAAAACTGTGATATTGGCTGATAAGCTCATGAATGCGGGCTTTAAATATTCCACAAAGGCAGGCATTTCTATAAGCATCAACGACCTGCAAATATCTTCCAGAAAAGAGGAGTTATTGCAAACGGCCAGAGCGCAAGTGGATGAAATTCGCCGTCAATATGATGAGGGTCTTATTACAGAAGGGGAGAGATACAATAAGGTGATTGACACTTGGACAGGCTGTGGAGATAAAATTGCCGATGAAATGATGGAGTATTTGGAAAAAGAAGAATTTGATGTCGATGGAAAGAAGATAACAGCGGCCAGTTTTAATCCTATCTTTATTATGGCTGATTCCGGAGCAAGAAGCTCAACAGCGCAAATTCGGCAGTTGTCAGGCATGAGGGGCTTAATGGCTAAACCTTCTGGTGAAATTATTGAAACTCCTATCACAGCTAATTTTCGTGAAGGCTTAACAGTGTCTCAGTATTTTATTTCCACTCATGGGGCGCGTAAAGGCTTGGCGGATACAGCTTTAAAAACAGCTAATTCCGGTTATTTGACAAGAAAACTGGTGGATGTTTCTCAAAATGTAATTGTTACAGAAAAAGATTGCGGCAGTCATGATTTCATAGAGTTATCCGCTTTAGTTGAAAGCGGAGGTGTTATTGAGCCTCTTTCAGAGAGAATTTTAGGAAGAATGTCTTTTGAAGACATTGTGGATCCTAGCTCTTCTGATGTGATATGTCAGGCCGATGAAGAAATTAGTGAATCTGTTGTTGATAAAATTGAGAAAGCGGGAATTGACAGAGTGAAAATTCGCTCTGCTTTAACTTGTCAGACAAAAGAGGGGGTCTGTGTTAAATGTTATGGAAGAGATTTAGGTTTAGGGCGGACTGTAAATATAGGGGAAGCTGTGGGAATTATTGCGGCTCAGTCTATTGGAGAGCCAGGGACACAGCTTACAATGAGAACTTTTCACTTAGGGGGGACAGCTTCTCGCTCTGTGGAGCAGTCTGAGCACATTGCCCGTTATGCGGGCGCTTTGAAATTTGAGAATGTCAATGTTGTTGAAAACCGTGAAGGCAAATGGACAGTCTTGAATAGAGGAGGAGAGATTTCTGTACTGGATGACACGGGCTGGGAAAGAGAAAAAATATCTTTAGTTTATGGGGCTGTTTTGAATTTTAAAGAAGGTGATAAAGTGAAGAAGGGGGATTCTATCGCAGTTTGGGATCCTTATACAAACATTATAGTCTCTGATGTTTCGGGGATTGTAAAATTTCAAGGGATAACAGCTGGTGTCAATGTCGTTGAGCAAATGGATTCTGCTACAGGTTTTACAACTCAAGTTATTACAGAAAGCAAAGTAGCCGGCGATCAAAAATGTATTATTGCTATAGTGGATGAAGAAGGCGAGCCTGTGATGTTTCCTGGAAGAGATGTGCCGGCCACTTATATTTTATCCATAGGATCACAGTTAATGGTTTCAGACGGCTATAAAATTCATGCCGGGGATATTATTTCTAAAGTTCATAAAGAAAGCACAAAGACAAAAGATATTACAGGAGGTTTGCCTCGTGTCGCAGAGCTGTTTGAAGCCCGCCATCCTAAAGAGCCTTCTGTTCTTTCTGAAATTGATGGTTATGTGAGTTTTGGAAAAGATGTCAAAGGAAAACAGAAAGTAGTTATTACTTCTAAAGAAGGAGAGCAGAAAGAATATTTACTGCCAAAAGGAAAGTTTATCGCTGTTCGTGAGGGAGAGCTTATTAAAAAAGGGGATTCTTTAATGGATGGAACAACAGATCCTCATGATATTTTAAATGTATCTGGCCTTAAAGCTGTTGCTTCCTATTTAGTGAATGAAGTTCAGCAGGTTTATCGTTTGCAGGGTGTCTCCATCAATGACAAGCACATTGAGTTGATTGTCCGCCAAATGCTCAGGAAGTCGGAAGTGGTTGATGCTGGGGATACAAATTATATAACAGGAGAGCAAGTGGAAGTGTCAGAGATTCAGTTGGCTAATGAGAAAATTATTCAAGAAGGGGGGCGTCCTGCTGTTTACAAGCCATTGCTCTTGGGCATCACTAAAACTTCTTTAAACACAAAAAGCTGGCTTTCTGCGGCTTCTTTCCAAGAGACCACTCGTATTTTAACAGAAGCGGCTGTTCAGTCAAAAGTGGATAAATTGTCTGGCTTAAAAGAAAATGTAATTATGGGCCGATTGATACCAGCGGGAACCGTTTTTTCGTCTTATCACAAATACCCTCTAATTGTAGATAAGGAGGAAGAAGAGAGCGTTGATTTATTTCCCATAGAAGGCTCACAGTCTGTTGATGACGCCTCTACGGAATACTCCCGCTCTTAATAGGCTCTAGCCTGCCTTCGTGAAAACGGGGGAGAGAATTTTTAAGCAGTCCTTCCCGCGTCAGCGGGAATCCCCAAGAACCTTTAAAACTTAAACTCAATTAGTTCAGGTTAATCTTCTTATTTTTTATTGTTAAAGAGAAGGTCATCTTGTATTTTTCTTTTAGATAGCGAGCGCTTTTGGCCTGCAAATTATTGGATATTTAAAGTATTTTTTGACTAGGACAAATTTTCTGTTGACTATGAAATAGTAATGACTATATCATAGTTTATGTGAATAAAGTCAGATATTTAAAGACGCCTGTTTCTCAAGACTTGCAGGAAAAGATGGTATTTATTGGAGGTCCCCGCCAAGTCGGGAAAACCACTTTAGCCAGACAAATTATTAAAACAAGAAGTTCTTACTTTAATTGGGATAATGTAGAGCACCGTCACTCCATTATACAAAATCAGCTTCCTACTTCGGAAAGCAGGCTTATCTTTGATGAGATCCATAAGTTTGCAGGTTGGCGGAGTTTTATTAAAGGCTTTTATGATACCTATGGGCATAAAATGAAAATTATTGTTACAGGTTCGGCTCAATTGGATCATTTTAAAAAAGGAGGGGATTCTCTTTTTGGACGCTACCATTACTTTCGTTTGCATCCTTTTAGTTTGAGGGAGCTTAACAAAAAACCAAGTTCTGAGGATGTAAAGGCTTTATTGAATTTAGGGGGGTTTCCAGAGCCTATTTTAAAAGGCAGTCAAAGGAGCTATCGCCGCTGGTCTTTAGAGAGGCTCAACCGTGTGGTTTATACTGACATTAACAGTTTAGAAAATATTAGAGAGATTTCATCTATTGAGATTTTAATGCATTCTTTAAATGAGAGAGTGGCATCCCCTCTGTCTATAGAAAGTTTGAGGCGGGACTTGCAAGTCAGCCATAACACTGTGTCTAAGTGGCTTGATATTTTACAAGCTCTTTATGTTTGTTATCGCATCTCTCCTTTTGGCAGTTCAAAAATCAGAGCGATTAAAAAAGAGCAAAAGCTTTATCTTTGGGATTGGGCGCAAGTTAATGATCCGGGAGCTGGCTTTGAAAATATGGTAGCAGGACAGCTTTTAAAATACTGTCATTTTATAGAAGATACGGAAGGTTATAAAATGGATTTGCAATATATTAGAGATAGGGATGGACGGGAGGTTGACTTTGTTGTAATCAAAGATGGAAAGGCTTTGTTTGCTGTTGAGTGTAAATTGTCTGATCAAGCGCTTTCAAAAGCGGTTAAATATTTTAAAGAGCGAACAAATATCCCAGAATTTTATCAAGTGCATTTAGGAAATAAAGACTTCGGTTCAGCAGATGTTGAAGGCCGTGTGCTTCCTTTTTGGAAGTTTTGTCAGATTAAAAATATGCCATAGAAACAGCTTGGAAATTAGGGGCTTATTAAAATTAATTATTAAGTCGTTTTATTTTTTTCGCAAGTTTCTATAAAACTGACAAATAAAGGATGGGGCTTGGTCGGTTTAGATTGAAACTCAGGATGAAATTGCACGCCGATAAACCAAGGGTGTTTGGGAATTTCCAGAGCTTCAACTAAATTTTCGTAGCCTTTATGAACGCCGGCGACTTTCATACCTTTCTTTTCAAACTGTTCCGTAAAATTAAAATTAAACTCATAGCGATGGCGGTGTCTTTCCTCTATAAGATCCTTTTTGTAAATTTTCTGAATTTTAGAGTTTTTTAATAAGAGGCAGGGATAGGATCCCAGCCGCATGCTTCCCCCTTTATAAGTTAAAGGTTTTTGGTTTGGCATAACATCAATTATAAAATTTTGAATAGATTTGCCGTTCTTGGATTCACGACTGCCGGCTCCTTTGATTTTGCACACATTTTGAGCGAACTCAATGGCCGCCATTTGCATGCCCAAACAAATTCCAAAAAAGGGAACCGAATTTTCTCTGCAATATTGAATGGCTTTTAGTTTTCCATCAATCCCCCTGTCTCCAAAACCGCCAGGAACTAAAATCCCATTAAGAGATTTTAAATCCTTGCTGGATAATTTTTTTTCTGAATCAATATATTCTATATTCACTTTGATTTGTTTTGCCAGCCCTCCATGCATTAAAGCTTCATGAATAGATTGATAGCTGTCTTTTAAATGAACATATTTTCCAACTAAGCCAATAGTGGTTTCTTTTTTTGGAGCTTTGATTTTTTGGACAATATTTTTCCATTTAGAGAGACTGGCTAGAGTTGTTTTTAAGCTCATCCTTTGTATGAGTTTTTGATCTAGTTTTTCTTTATTTAAAAAAAGCGGGATTTCATAAATGCTTTCCGCGTCTGGAACAGGGATAATATTTTCTACGGAGAGATTGGAAAAAAGGGCGAGTTTTTCCTTTAGCTCTTTATTGATTGTTTGAGCGCTTCTGCAAAGCAAAAAATCAGGTTGCAGGCCCACTTCTCTTAAAGCTTTCACAGAGTGCTGGCTGGGTTTGCTTTTAAGCTCTCCCGCGGAAGGGATAAAAGGAATAAAAGTCACATGAGCAAAAATGGTGTTTTCTATTCCTTTTTCTATACGAATTTGACGAATGGCCTCAATAAAAGGGAGGCCTTCTATATCGCCTATTGTTCCTCCTATTTCAACCACTGTGATTTCCGCTTGACCGGCTCCTTTAAAAATACGGCTTTTAATTTCATTTGTAATATGGGGTATCACTTGAACAGTCCGTCCCAAGTAATCTCCTTTTCTCTCTTTATCAATAACTGTTTGATAAATTTGACCGGTTGTAATGCTGTGATTTTTATTCAGATCTAAATTTGTGAATCTTTCATAATGCCCCAAATCCAGATCGGTTTCCGCTCCATCTTTGGTGACATAAACCTCACCGTGCTGAAAAGGGGAGAGAGTGCCAGGGTCGACATTGATATAAGGATCACATTTTATAACGCTGACTTTAAAACCGCGGGCTTCTAACAAAGTGGCTAAGCTGGCCGAGACTAAACCTTTTCCCACAGAGGAGACAACTCCGCCTGTAATAAAAATAAATTTTTGATTTTTTGTTTTAGACATCCAGCTATAACTTTATTTTATAAAAAGTTTTTTGAAAAATAACATGCTTTTGTTTTACTGTCTAGGTTTAATTTGTGCTCAAAAGGGGAGCTTATGC
>JAPPIY010000184.1 GCA_026914095.1 Oligoflexia bacterium | reverse complement strand
GACCCCACGCTTATCAAGCGTGTGCTCTAACCAACTGAGCTACAGGCCCCAATAACTTTATGCTATTATTATAATATTATTCCCTTTATTGCAACTTTGTAACCAATTTTTAAATGTTATTGCAAATAGTTTAGTTGAAAATTTTAGGTTTAAAATCTTTTTTATTTTTGATAATAGCATCACTTGGAGCAGAAACAGCAAAAAAACCTTGTTTCTCAGATAAACTTTTTGTCTTCTGACATACATATCATAACTAAATTTCTGTCTATCAGGGCCTGCCCCTTAAAACTAAGCCACAGGCCCAAATAGCTCTATCTATTATTCTAAAATTAGTCTTCAAGCGATATAAAATAACTCCTAGCCTCACTGGAATGTCCATCTATACAAGAGCTGACCTGATTGTATAAAGATTGAGACATTTCATAAGAGTGGTCATTAGCAAAAAGATCATCTATAGAACTTGCATAAATCATACACTCTGCCTCAAATAAGCCTTCAGTCTGTCTCCATTTTATATAGTCAAAGGCAAATAAGCATTCTCCGTTATCAAAATAGCATTCAAAAGTGTGAAAATCAAACCTATAGCCCCCTTCACACCATACATCCCAACACATATTATTTATCTCAATTAACAAGCCTTCTTCTTCACTGTCTGTTAAATAGGCTCGATCCGAATAAGCGGAAAAAGGACTCCACAGACATAAAAGACAGACAGCTGTAATAATTTTTTTTATAATTGTTTTCATTAAAACCTCCTAATGGTTAATATTTATATTAAATCTGATTTGTTGGTTCCATTTATTAAATTTTGTCCTCAAGGGTAAAAAATTTAAAGCGCTGGAAAACAAAATCAGAAAGCCTTTAAGCGCTTGAGAAAAAGATTTTTAAAATGTTTTCATTTGAGCCTCCTTTAGTTTGCAGTGGTTAAATATTTCTATATAGTTTTATTAGCAAAATTCTTTCCAGAACTGAGGTTTCATACCCAGACAGGGTAAATTTTTTGTCCTTTTCTACAAAAAAATAAGGGAAAAGCGGGAATTATATAGTAAAGCCACTTAAGTTTTCAGATAAAGAGGTCTAGCATTGGCTTGAAAATCTAAATGGCTTTACTATATATTTTACATGAAAAGCTTTTAAACTAAGAAAATATGGGGTTTTGAAATGTAACCAAGAAAAAAATAAAAAGACAAAGTTATATTGAGAAAAATGCAAAAATCGAATAAAAAAACAAGCAAGAAATTGAATAAAGAAAAAATTAACTAGGTGATCTACTAAACTATAGCTAATTTTCAAAAAAACTTTCAAAAGCCTTATTTTATAAGGCTTTTTTCTTAAAAAAAGATTAAAGCCCGACTTAAGTCCAGCTGGAAGAGGCTTTAAAGACGAAGTAGCTAGACTTAAATTAGAAGAGGGACTAGATGTTGTTTTTATCACTTTAGACGATCTTGTGCGAGATGCCGCCTAAAAAGCTATAGTTTAGTAGATCACCTAGAAAATTAAATATAATTCCTAGAAAAGCTTGACATTTTAGCTCAGAATGATTGGTTGTCATCAAACCAATATCTAAAATGTCCAGAAATACCTAAACAGAAAATGTCTTTGAAAGCATACTTCTGCCCTCTTTAAAACAAAGAAGATATGCATTTCAAACACAACAAAACACTGGAGCAAGGCTTATTCTTCTGCTCCTAATTTTTTAAGCTCTTCAACTATCTCTTGTGAACTTCCATGATGTAAAGCCCCTTTTAAAACAGTAAAACCTTTCTTGTTTCTGGCATTGATATTCGCTCCTGAAGATATATCAAGTCTTTAAGAAAGCTTTTCCACAAAAACTCTATTTATTAGGCAAAACTTAAAAAATGTAATATGTCTTTTTTTTAGATAACTTTCTTGAAAAAACCAACACTTTCAAGCCTTTCAGCTCTTTTTTTAACTTTCAAAGGTCGAACTCGGGTTTAAATGAGAAAGTGAAAAGAAAAAGCGTTTAAAACTATCCCTTTT
>JAPPIY010000130.1 GCA_026914095.1 Oligoflexia bacterium | reverse complement strand
AAGGTCTGCCGGTTTTCAAGACCGGTGCAATCAACCGCTCTGCCACCTCTCCTTTTAAAAAATATCCTCTTTGCAAAAAGCTTTAAGAAGAATACGCCGTCATCACATAAAATCTCAACAAAACAGCGCTTGCAACTAAAACCAAATTCAACATAAAAACAGAGGAAAAGCTATAGGGTTTTATCAAATAAAAAAAGCTTAAGCCAAGAGAAAGAATCAAAAACACAAAAGAAAACAAGCCAAAAGAAAGCAACTCCCTGCCGATTAAGGCTAAGACATAAGCCACACAAAAACTGGAGAGAGCCTTAAAAACCAATAAACTGCTGGACTTAATTTTTTTCATTCTTCAGCCTGTTTTTCAAAAAAAGAGCGGCCATACAAACGAGGAAAGGGAATAGCCTCTCTCACATGCTCTAAACCGCAAAGCCAGCTAATGAGCCTCTCCAAGCCTAAGCCAAAACCCGAATGAGGAAAGCTCCCATATCGCCTTAAATCTAAATACCATTTAAAATATCTTTCCTCCAGTCCATGCTCCCTGATTTTTTTCAACAAGATATCTAAATTATCCTCTCTCTCACTTCCCCCTATTAATTCTCCGTAGCCCTCCGTTGCCAGCAAATCAAAACTTAAAGATAAGTCAGAGTTTTGAGGATCTTCTTTCATATAAAAAGCTTTAATATTTTTAGGGTATTTCTGCACAAAAACCGGCTGGTCAAAAGATGCGCTTAAAAGACTTTCATCTACAGCTCCAAAATCCTTTCCTGACACAAAATCCGGCTGTTTTTCCTTTAAAATTTTACAAGCCTCCTGATAGCTGATCTTAGGAAAAGGACTCTTGATTTTTTCAAGCTTTTTTATATCTCTTTTCAAAACTCCAAAATCAGAAGAGTTATTTTGAATGGTATTTTGTATCACATATTCCACCAACTGCTCGGCCAACTCCATAGCCTCTTTCAAAGAATAAAAAGCCATTTCCGGCTCCACCATCCAAAACTCTAAAAGATGCCGGCGGGTGCTGGATTTTTCCGCGCGAAAGGCGGGGCCAAAACAATAGACTTTAGAAAGAGCTGAGCTGGCTGATTCCATGTGAAGCTGGCCGCTTTGGCTTAAAAAAACCTGATCCTCTTTAAAAAAATCCACTGAAAACAAACTGGAGGTTCCCTCACTGGCTGTCGGCATTAAAATAGGGGCCGAGACTTGAACAAAGTCTTCCTTTTGAAAAAAATCATGAATATGCCTCATCACTTCACTTCTAATTTTTAAAAGGGATCTCTGTCTTTTTGATCTCAGCCACAAATGCCTGTGAGTCAAAAGAAAATCCACGCCATGAGCCTTTTTTGCAATGGGGTAGTCGGGACTAGGGGATAAAATTTTCAAGCTCAGAACTTCCAATTCAAAACCCTGCTTCCATTTTTTAACCCTAGCTTGAACCTGAACTAAGCACTCCAAAGAAACTTTAGAAAAAAGCTTAAAGCTTTCGCCATCCGTTGTTTTCTCGCTTAAAACCGCTTGGCATTCCCCAGAACCGTCCCTTAAAACCAAAAAAGCAATTTTCCCGCTGGAGCGAAATTGGGAAACCCAGGCCTTCAGCTCTAGCTCCCGCCCCTCAAACTCAGCTAAATTTTTAATATTTGCTTGTCGTTTCAAAATAATCCTTTTTTATATCGCTTTATCTTACTTATAACTGTCCGCTTTTTCAAACAAGAAACTAAGAGAATTATGACACTAAAAGCTTTTATCTGATCCTGTTTAAAAATTCCCCCAGACCGGTCTTTCCCGCGCAAGCGGGAATCTTCTCAGTAAAAGTGAAAAATCAAATAGGATCGGCATAATAAGCCTTTTTTAACCAATCTGGAAAAAGCCCAACAAATTTTCTTTATTCAAAAGCCTGTGAAAAAATGTCCTAATCTCTCATCAAGGGGAAAAATTGGCATTTTCCCAATCCACGCCTAAAATGGTTCGAAAGCTTCTAACAGCGCGAGCCACATCCACGCAATCACTCACATTAGCATAA
>JAPPIY010000033.1 GCA_026914095.1 Oligoflexia bacterium | reverse complement strand
TCTTTTAACAGCTGCTGCTCATAATATTGTATATATTGAAAAAAAAAGTGATATGTTCTTATTATCACCTAGCTTTATAAATAAAGATGTTACTTTTGTTGGAGAAATCATGTTGTTGCGACCAAATATAGAGAAAATTAACCCATTTTTGCTATTAGCTTTTTTAAAGCATCCAGAAACTATTAAAAAGATTCAGGCAATGGTTCGAGGACAAACAGCACATTTATATCCTAATGACTTAGGAAAATTAGTAGTTCCAGATAGGATTTTAAAAGATAAAAATATATATCAAGAAATTATTGATTTGACTGAAGAAACATTAAGTATAAGTAATACACTCAATGCTGTTTTATTTAAGAGAAGTCAATTGTTAAACAGCTTACCCTTATAGAGATATAAATTTTCTGAATTTTTTTGGAATTTTTCTCATATGTTCTTTTATATCTCTATAATATAAGCTCTTAGCTAATTGCATAACTCTTTGTTCATTGAAGCCCCCACTATCTTTCATAAAGGTATCGACCTGAAGTATGAGTTCTTTTTTATCTAAATCTTTATTCCCTTCAAAACCAATGCTTTGTGCAAATTCAATTACTTTTTCTTTTGTTAAATTACTTGCAGAAGAATAACTGTGAAATGGCTTAGGAAAATCTATAATATGGTCTTCTTTATGAAAAATTTCTGTTTTTATATTATTATCCAGTATATAGGAACGGTATATCAGTTTTGGTAACATTAAATAAAATTTTAATTGAAAAGGCCATAAATTAAAAGGTGCTTTTGATTTAGATTTTGAACGAATATTTAAGTAATAATCTATCATACAATATACAAAACCAATGTTGTGAGAATCAACTTTCCAAATAGAGGCTCTAATCTTATTGGGATTTTTAATGTTTTGCAAATCAAATAAAACTAAGTAATAAAATTTTGGTTCTAGTATCTTTTCAAATTCATCATCATTTCTTATAGAAAGTAGCCACTTTGAATCCTGTTTTCTTTCTATGTTCTCAGAATTACAGTAAGCACATTTTAATTCAATGCTTGCTACAACTGAATGACAATCTAGACATTTACCTAACTGATCTACCCTATAACAAGTTTTAATTTCAGCATAATCATCCGCATTTAGAATTAAATCTTTACCTCTGGCTCCAGATTTTCCTCCAGAATACCCAGTAACAACACTCACTAAATGTTGTCCTACATAGCCCATACGGGCTTGTGCTGTTTGTTTAGTTTGACTCGCCCAATAATTAACCTTTTTCCTAAGATCAATATATAAATCGCGAATAAGTTGTTCAGATGAACTTAAATCACCAAGCCTATTTGAATCTTTCATCATATTCATTTATTTTTAAGTAAAGCTACTGGTGTTAGGATTATTTTTTCAAGTTTTAAAGTAAAGAGAAAAAGGTTACATGACACAATGCAAAGTATAGTGGAATGTCTCCATGTATGAACAGCAACTAAGCATCAAGCAATGAGTTAAAATCCGGTAATCCAGGAGGAGGGACAAAATGAAAAAATTAAAGATATAAAAGCAAAGAATTTTGCTACGTAAAAACTGAACTTCTAAGAAGAAAAAAGGATAATTAAAATAAAAATAGCATAGAGAATACTAAAAACCCATGGCACATATAATTCAATTTTTGTGAATGGTTGATAAAGTTTCTTGTCATTTCCTTTGCCAATTTTTTCCCATTCTATTTTATAAGGTTGATAACTAAGGTTTTTTTCCATTTCATGGATGACTTTAAATTTCCCACTATTGATCCCTTTGTATGATTTTATAAGGCGATACCATACGAAGCAAACAATAATCCCAGCTGAAAATATAATAAAAGCCCCTATATTGAATTTTATGTATTGCAAATAAGAGAAAAAGGAAAAAAGAAATATATTAACACTGATAAAATAATTATTTGCGGATTGCCTTCTTTGGCTGATTCTATCAGCCATTTCTACATACAGTTTATATTGCTCTAGTAAAATTTTTTTATCTATCTTATTTTTTTCATCCATTGACTAAATC
>JAPPIY010000210.1:2314-19380 GCA_026914095.1 Oligoflexia bacterium | reverse complement strand
GGAAAGACCCTTTTTCTTTAACCAAACCAAAGCCTCATCAAAATTATTATTACAAGCTTGAAGGGCCTGCTTGCAGTCCATAAAACCAGCCCCTGTTTTTTGTCTTAGCTTTTTAACCTCTTGAGCTTGAATCACATTATCCCTTTTGTTTATCCGAGTCTTTAGTGGATTCCTCTTTTAATTCAATTTCCATTTCCACATCTTCAGCCATTCCTGCGGCAACCAATTGCCGCCCTTTATTCAAACTGACCACTTGCGGCCCCGCTGTAGCTGAGGAGCTCTTAAATTTCTTGTCTTTTTTATACTGTTCCTTGCTAAGGCTTCTTTCCCATCTGTCCCATCCCTTCTGGCAAGCCTCTCCCGCCATTTGCAGAAAAAATTGAATACAGCGAAGGGAATCATCATTGGCTGGGATAGGATATTCCACTAAATTAGGATCACAGTTGGTATCAACTAAAGCCGACACGGGTATCCTCAGTTTCCTAGCTTCATTTAAAGCAATTCTCTCTTTTTTAAGATCCACAATAAAAAGAGCCGAGGGAAGATCTTTCATATCTTTGATTCCTCTAAAGCTCTCTTCCATTTTGCTATACTCTTTTTCAATTTGGTTTCTCTCTTTTTTAGAATAGCGATCCAGCTCAAACCTCTCTTTAATTTTTTGAATTTTCTTCATGCGATCGATGCTCTCTTTTAAAGTCTCAAAATTAGTCAGGGTCCCGCCCAGCCATCTTTTTGTAACATAAAACTGTTTTGAGCTTTCAGCCGCTGCCTGCACAGCAGAGACAGCCTGAATCTTTGTGCCGACAAAGACAACATGCCCTCCCTCAGCGGTCTTTTTTTCCAAGAAGCTCATGGCCTTTTTAGCACAAATTAAAGTCTTTTGAAGATCAATGATATGGATGCCGCCCCGCTCTTTATAAACAAAATCCTTCATTTTTGGATTCCACTTCTTAAGCTCATGGCCAAAATGCGCTCCAACTTCAATCAAGCTCTGGATGCTTATTTCCTGCATTTTTCCTCTCCATTTAAAGTTTTTCCTGTCTACCACAATTTTAAAGGAAAAAGCAAGTTCTTATCTTGTTTTAATTGCTTAAACTTGTGCTTTTTTCAAAATCAGGCAATTAGAGCTTTTTCAGCTCTGACTATTTGGGGATGATAAGGCGGGTTCCGGTCAGCAAAATAGATTTTAAATTTAAAGAGTTTTCTTTCATCAAGCGAGGCAGAGGAATATTGTGCTTCTTAGCGATTTCAATTAAGGTTTCCCCTTTCCGAACCAGATGATATTTTTTTGAATTTTCAGGCTGGCGGGAATTTTTAACCCTTAGCTTTTGGCCCGGATGAATGAGCGGAGTTCCCTGCATATTATTTAAACGCTTTAACTCGGAAAGCTGTAAGCCATAAAGCTTGGCAACTAAAGATAAACTTTGTCCTTTTTTCACTTTATGAAAACCTCCCGTTAAACTGGCAGGTTTTCTCTTTGAAGAAAGCCTTGAAGAGGCCACTAACTTTCTGCTGGGTATTTTTATCCTCTGCCCCACTCTAAGAAAAGAGGAATTGGAGCGCATATTGTTAGCCCTTCTCAACTTGCGAACAGTTGTTTTATGCCGGCGGGCTATTTTATACAGACTGTCCCCTCGTCTCACACGATACCAATAATGATAGTGGTATTTGTATTTTGGCTCTGACATAAAGCTTTTATCTAAGCTGGCTAGAGCTTGGCTCAACAGGCCTGCGGGAACCCGAAGATGGGTGTTTGCCTCATAAATAGGAACATATTCCCCTTTGTACATGGGGTTAAGTTTCTTTATCTCTTCTTCCGAAACCCCTAAATTTTGAGCCAGTTTTAAAAGAGAAATTGGTTTTTTTAAAGGAACAAGATCGTAATGGATGGCGGGTTGAAATTCCAGATTATAAAAACCGTATTTTTCTGGATTGTGAGCAATTCGTATTGCCGCTATCAGTTTAGGAACATAATTCCTTGTCTCTCTTGGCAAAGCCTTTTTTGAGCTTAAAAGCCAAAAATCTCTTGTATAATGCCTTAAAACCGCGCGATTCACCCGATATTCACCAGAGTTATAGGCCGCTAAAGCCAACTGCCATGAGCCAAAAAGAGAGTAAAGGTCTTTAAAATACTGCGCCGCCGCTTGTGTAGATAAAATAGGGTCCCTTCGCTCATCCACAAAACCATCAATTTTCAAGCCATATCTTCTTCCTGTCCCATGGATAAACTGCCAATAGCCCACAGCATTAGCCCGGCTCAAAGCCTTGGGGCTAAAGCCTGATTCAATTAAAGCCACATAAACCAAATCCTCTGGAAGATTATTTTTTTTTAAAACGGCCTTCATAATAGGAAGATAGCGAGAAGAGCGCTCCAAATAAGTGTTCATATATTTTCGGCCGGAGCCGGTAAAGTAATCCATCCACTTTTCCACCCGCTTATTAGAATCCAATGAAATTCCAACAACATAAGGGCTTTTAGGCTCTTTCGCTGGATTGAAAAGAGCTTTCCGCGAGAGACGGCTAGATCCTTCAGGCCCTTTTGTCTTAACAAAATGCTGGCAGGAGCTGAGAGCAAAAAAGAAAATAAGACAACGAAAAAGCATTTTATAACTTCCTAATTTAACATTCTAACAAACATTTTTCCAACTTCAACAAGCCGAGAGCTTTCCATACCCTTCCTACAAAAAAACAGAAAGATAGTCCAGTTGTTTTCTTCACTTGCTTTTTCTGCGTTTTGAGCTTTTTTTAACCCGTTTTTTTCTATAATAAATTATCCCCAGCACGCAAACCAAACAAAATATCAACAAAAAGAAACCTGTAAAAGACTTCTTTTCTTTCAAAGAAGCTGTTTCTTCGCTGTTTTCAAATAGAATATTTTGGATATAATTGTTCATGTCCTGCCCTTGCTGATTCGTCTGTCGCTTGAGAAGACGCTTTATCTCTTCTAAATTAGAAGTCAATAAATTCAAACTTCTTATCGCTTTTAAAAAAGAGCTGGCATATTTTGGATAATTTTCCTTAAAAGCGTGAAAACCCACCAAAACCTGAAATTTTTCCGGCAAATCATCACAGCAGACAGTTCTTTCAAAGCGGCTTAATACATTTTTATAAAAGCGGTTTTGGTAAAAACTGTCTATCCACACATGGTTGTTGATAGAAACTTTTTTAGCTGGATTGAGCAAAGAAGAATCTTCATTTTTTTCAAGCTTTTCAAGTTTAAGCTGTTCTGATGGGAGGGCCATGCGGGCTGTTGTGAATATAAAAGCGGGCTGAGAATTGGAATCCAAATAATGATGACAAACCCAATTCACTCCAAAAGATTTACATGTCCAAGAGTCCTCTATTTCAAACATGACATAAGGCGAGCGAAAGACTTTCCCTGAAGATGAAAAAGAAAAAAAACAGAAAAAAATAAAGAGGCTGTTTTTAAAAAAGCAAAAAAGCATTAGGAAATAGCTTGAGCTTGTTGAAGAATAAGCAACTTCAATATTTCAATAATCCGGCTCTTTTTTTCATCAGGCTTCAAATAAAAATAAACATTCACAGAATAATCAAAGTCTTCTATTTCTATCAATTTTAATCTTCCCAGCCTCAACTGCTTGTGAATGCTGTGAGCCGGCAAAAAGCCACAGCCTAAGCCCGATTCAACAGCTCTTTTTACAGTTCCTATATTGTCACACTGAAAGCTTGGCTCAAAAGCCAAACCCTTCTTCCTCATTTCCTGTTGAAAGACATTCTGAAAAGCTAGATAATGATTCTCCACCTGTATCAGCCTCATCCGGCCAATATCTTTAAAAAGCACAGATTTCGGCAAATTTTGATCCTTTCCAGAGCCAACAAAATAAAGGGTGTCTTTAAATAAAAGGCTTTTTTGAAAATAAGGAAAATCTCTCCCATACTCCTTTCTAATATCCGGCATAACAACCATATCCAATTCGCCTTTTTGCATTCTTTGAACAACAGATTCCCCGGTCCCGTAAAGGAGAGAAAGCTTCATGTTGCTATTCAGCTTTAGAAAACTGCCTATGACAGGAGAAACCAAATGCAAGCCAATAGAGTTAATTGTTGAAACATTAATTTTTTCCCCTGATAAGTTAAGAGAAATCGCCTGAATAGAATTTCTGGCATTTTGTATTAAATTCAAAACACGGTTGGAAGTTTCATAAAAAATTTGGCCTTGAACTGTGGGTTTTACTTTTCTGGCGTTTCTGGATAATAATTTTACGCCAAAATCTTTCTCCAACTGCCGAATTTGCTGACTGACAGCGGGCTGAGTGATAGAAAGTTTAGAAGCCGCGGCAGTCATGCTTCCTTCTGAAATGACAGTGCAAAAGGTTTGCAGGTTTTGAAAATCCATAAGCTAAAACTAATCAATTTTATAAAAAAAATCAATTTTTTTATAAAAAAGCTGGATTTTTTATAAATTTTAGTTATCCTCAAAATTAAGGATGGTTCGTTTTAGTTTTCTAAAAAGCTTTTTTCAGCTATTTTCACTTATTTTTATCCCTTTATTCTTCTGCCAGCCCCTCCAAGCTAAGCTTTTTAAAAACAGTTATGTGAGTTTTGAAATTCCTGATTCTTGGAAATGCAAGCCTTTCGGCACAAACTGGGTCTGTCATGACAAGTTTCAGGAGAAGAAAGTGGAAGCTTTAATCACTTCTACGGCTAAAATAGCAGGCTCTCTGGACACTAGAGAGCAGTATCTTAACTATTTAAAACGAGAAAAAACATGGTACACCAATAAAAAAGAGCAGATCTCTTCAAAAAAGCTTACAGAAGCCAAAGAGGTTTTCTTAAACAAATACCCTTGGGTGGACGGTGTCCATAAAAACAGCGAAGTGAAGTCTTATATCAGCCGTTATGTGGGAACCGTTTGTTGCAAAGACAGCTCCTCTCAGCTAGGAATTTTAATCGTTTTAAGCGCTCATGAAGATCACTATACAAAATATTCCCCCATCTTTATAAAAGCGATTAACAGCTTAAGAGTGCTGGATATTGAGAAAGCTGTTGTAAAAGTGAGGACTCACGAAGCAATGAACAGATCGGATGACATGACCGATTATATAGGTGAGATACTTGGTGAAGAAAAGCCTCTCATAGATGAAGACAGCTTTTTGGGTTTAAATTTAAGCCCAACAAGTCTAGCTCTTCTAATTATGGGCTTGATCGCTCTATCCTTTCTTTTGCTTTTGAGAAAAAAAAGAAAAGGAAAAAAGAAAAGGAAAAGAGGCCGCCGAAAAAAATAACAGCTTTCTTTTAAGTTCCAGAGACAGCTCATAAATATAAAGAAGCGCATAAAAAAGCGGAGTGGCCTATCTAATTGTGTCTATTTCCCATCAAAGCTCTTTCTTTACAAGGTTTTTAAGCTCTTGCCGATTGCCTTTCCCCGCTTTTTAAAAAGAAAATCTTTATTCAAACAGGACCGGGATAAAACCGATGGGCGACTGGCTTTCTCCAAGCCTCTCCAAAATCCCGCTCGGTTAATTTTAGGAGGAGAGGGGCTTGTTTTCTTTTAAACTCTTGGGTTTGAATTTTCTGGCTCAACTCACTTTCTATTCCTTTTCCCGCATTCTTATCTTTTAAAAATTTCTTTAAAAAGCCATCCAAATCACTGTAAGGCGGAAGCTCATCGCTGTCTTTCTGTTTATAAGCCAGCTCAGCGCTTGGCTCTCTTAAAAACAAGGCTTTTGGAAATATATGGTTTTTCCGGTTAATAAACCGCGCCATATCATAAACTTCTGTTTTCAAAAGATCCGCAATAGGACATAAAGCTCCCGCTAAATCTCCATAAAGAGTGCAGTATCCCATAGCCAGTTCGCTTTTATTTCCTGTTGATAAAAGAAGAGAAGCGGTCTCATTGGCTTGAGCCATGAGAAAAAGCATTCTCAGCCGGGCCTGTAAGTTTTGCTGAGTTAAGCCAGATAAACTGCCCTTAAAAAAATCATTTAAACAGAATCTTAACAGTTTTGTTATATCTTTCTGATGCACTGTCAAATCTAAATTTTTGCTTAAGCTTTTCACTATTTTAAAGCTGACTTTCTCTGTATAAGGAGAAGGCAAAAAATAAGCTTTTAGATTTTGTTTTCCTAAAGCTTTAATGGCTAAATAGGCAACGAGAGCCGAATCAATGCCGCCGCTCAAACCCAGACAAGCTTTTGAAAAGCCGGTTTGATAAAAAAACTCTTTGACGCCTAAAATTAAAGCCTGTTCCTTTTGCTCTATCACATTTAAGCTCTTTTTTGCCAGAGGGCTTTTTTTCTTTAAAGGAAAGTCAAGTATTGCAAAATCCGGCTCAAAAGATTTTCCCTGCCAAACTTTTTCCGCTTTTTCATTTAAAACAAAGCTGGCCCCATCAAAAATCAAACTGTCTTGAGCTCCCACCAGATTCAAATAAACCGCTCCACATTTTGTTTTTTTGGCAAGCTCTTTCAATCTCTTCAATCTGGTTTTTTGTTTTTCCGTTGTATAAGGAGAGGCATTTACAACGATAAGAAAATCTGTTTTTTTTAATTGAGAAAACTTCCAAAAGTCCTCACAAACAAGAACTTGAATTTTTTTGTTTTTCCAATAAAAAAAGTTTTCTGCGGCTTTTCCTTTTTGAAAATAACGAGATTCAAAAAAAACACTCTGATCCGGTAAAAACTCTTTAGCAAAAAACCGGGCCTTTTTATTTTTCTCTATAAGAAAAACTCCATTTTTCAGCTGCTCATACTCCATATTAAAGCCGGGAATATCAAGAGTGAGAGAGGAAGGCAGATGTTTAAACAATTGCTTTATTTTTTTTTCTTGAGTTTTAAAAAATTCTTTTTGATATAAAAAATCTTGAGGAGGATAGCCCCATAGGCCCCCTTCAGGAAAAACAAGAATATCGGCCTTCCCTTTTGTTTTTTCCAAAGCGCTCAACAGCTCTCTATAATTATTATTAAAATCTCCCAAACGAAACTGAACCTGAGCTAAAGCAACTTTCATAAAAATCCCCCTGCATTTTTAAACCAAAGCCCTCTCAATATTAAAAGGGCTTTTTATTCATTCAAAGTCTCTTCTTCAGAGTCGGGATTAGGCTCTGACTCTTCCAAGATTTCATAGTCTATAAACTCTATCTCCTCTGGTTTAGGCTTTATGCGGATCGGGTTTGAATTGTCCTGCTTTTTCTGAAAATCCCCACTTTCGCGGGAAGGACTTTCCTGTTGAATTTTTAAACCCGATGGGTATAGCTCCTTTTCAGCCAATTCTTCTCCCGCTTCATTCGGAAAAGCTTTCTTTTCCGGCTCGGCTTCCTCCTCAACAAAACCCTCCTTAAAAGATTCTAAAGGCTTTTCCTCCGCAAACCCATTGCTTTCTTCCTGCCTCAGCCTTAAGTATTCCCTTTCTTCTCCTTTTAAGATGAAAGTTTTTTTATAGCGAACCCATCCCTCTTGATTCTCAAGAAACCGATACCGGGCCAAAACGCGAAGAACATAATTATCCAACTCCAAATGTCCGGAAGATTTCTCCAATTGCATTTTCTCCACTAACCCTCTTTCATCCACAAAAAAAAGCAAAATGACTGTTCCCTCCATTTTAAGCTTTCTGGCAAAGTCAGGATAAGACAAGGGCGGATTCCCCGGTTTTTGTTTTAAAAGAGAAAAGTCCCGCGCTTGTTTTTTTAGACGATATCTTTTCTTTTTCAAACTCGGTTTTTCCGCTGGATTTTGAGACAGCTTTAACTCCTTCCGCTCGCCCTCTTCTATAAACCCCTTTTTATTTTTCGGAGTAAAAACTTGCTCCAATCTTTTCCGCGCGCTTTCCCCCTTCCGCTTTTCTGATTCAACAAAGCTTTCTTTTGGCGGGCTAAAAGTCTGATCTCTTGCTAGCCCCTCTTTTTTATCTAAAGAAGGCGCTTTGGCGGCTGTCGCTGGTTTCTTGGTTTTAAAATCCGCCCCTGTTGGTTTTTGCAAACTTTCTTTTTCTGAGAAAAATTTTTCCTGCGGTATTTCCTGATCTAAGTTTTCTTCAGTAACAGGCTCCTTTAATTCTTCCTCGTCAACGAGAATTGGCTTTGAGTCCAAAACAATGGGGTTATAGTAAAAATAAAGAGCTGTTCCCGCTATTAAGTGGATGGCAATTGAAGCGATAATAAAAGACTTTAAGCTCATAAAATAAATTCTGCTCTTTTAAACTATATAATCAACTCTTTTGTAAGACAAGATCTATGCTAATCTTATTTGAATTTTTCAGATTCTTTTTTTCAAAAATTTGGGAATTATATATTTGACACCACATAAAAAATTACAAAACAAAAACAAAGCTTTAAACGGACAGCATTTTATAAAATTCATAAGTGATTAATTTTCATGTCTTATAAAAAGCGGCCAAACCCTTTGTGGTTAAAGGCTTTCATAGAACATTTGCGGTTCTAAGTCATAGTGATCCTGTTTAGGTTTTCCCGCCTGACAGTCATTCCCGCGAAAGCGGGAATCCAGCTGAAACCGGAATCTTCAAACAAGATCAGTATATAATCCTAAAAAATTTAAAGTTTTTATTTATTTTAGCCGAAACTTTCTTTAAATGTCATGTTTTTTTATCGTTAAAAAAATAGCTGAGGAGGCTTTTATGAAATTTCTGACAAAAAAAGGATAGCCCTTTTGTTTGAGCTCTGACTCCCTTAGTCCTTCACACGAAGACAGGAGTATTAAAAAAACATTTCAAAATTCAGTATCCATCTCTTTCTTAAAAAATCAAAAGCTTTTAATGCAATCTTTTAAAAGGTATAAACTGCCAACTCTAACCTTATATTTAGATGTGGATTGTCGCAGTATCATCCCTATCAAAAAAATGAGCCTTGCCACAGTTTTGTCAAAAAAAGCTCCCAATGCAAATGCTGAATCCCATTCTTAAAACTGGCTTGAACAGGGTCTTGAGAAACAATAATTAGACGCTTCCACTTTTTTTCATCACAAATCGCTAACAAGCCCTTATGATCCCTTTGGGTGATTTTCCGGCTTGACTTTACTTCTAAAGCCATTTTATTCCCAACAATAAAATCAACTTCAAAACCTGACTTGGAGCGCCAATACTTAAGGCTAGAGCGAATTTTCTTATAGGATAGATAAGCCCTTAGCTCACAAGCTATAAACTGCTCAAAAGCTCTTCCAAAAAGATCACTGTTCGGCTCTAAATGCTGCGTTTCACATAAGGCATGAACAACCCCAAGGTCAAAAAAATAAAACTTGGCCGTTTGAATGGCTTTTCTTTTCACAGAGTGAGTCCAAGGAGAAACAGAAAAACCTATCAGAGTGTCTTCTAAAATTTGATAATAATCTTTTACAGTGTTAGGAGAAAGTTGCGCGTCATTAGCGGTTCTGGTGTAGTTAAGAAGTTGAGCATTGTTAAAAGCGGCGCTCTGCAAAAACCTTACATAATTAGGCAAATTACGCGCTAGGGCTTCTGCGCTTATCTCTTCTTTCAAATAAGTATCTACATAACTATAAAGATACTCACCGCCATTTGGCTTTAAATAAGCCAAGGGCAAGCCTCCAAAGCGAAGATAATGTTTTAACTTAAACTTTTTATTATTTGAAAGCTCAAACCATGTCAGAGGAAACAATTCTGATTTAAAAGCGCGGCCGGCCAATAGATTTGCGTTATTCTTTTTTAACTTTCTTGCGCTACTTCCTGTCAGTAAAAATTTTTTATTTTCATCTTCAATCAACCGGTGAACCTCATTCAATAGTTCAGGTATCCTTTGAATTTCGTCAATGATTACATGCTTTTTACCTATAAGAGATCCCAAAAAAGAAGGATCGCCTTTTAAGCGAAGATAAATATTGGAATCCAGCAAATTGATATAATCTACAGGAAAAGCTTTCCTTCCCTGATCGCTTTTTTTAGAGCCTCCATTAATAAGAGTGCTTTTTCCCACAGCCCTTGGCCCTAAAAGGAAATGGGAGGATTCTTTTAATAAGAGAAGAGGGTTGAGGCATCTATCTATCATATATGTCGTATATTGTCATGATAATTCACGATATAATTAAGAGTCAATGGGTTTTACTATTTAATCGCTCTTTTAATTGACCAACTCTTTTAAAGGCCCGATTGAGCTCTTTTCTTATCTCTTTTTTCCTTTGGCTTTGCCTCTCAAAGTAATCTATTATTTTCAAAGGGCTTTCTAAATTCTGACAGGTGATGACCATATCACAGCCAGCCTTTAAAGCCAAAAAGAAAGACTCCCCCGGGTGAAAGCTCTTTAAAGCTTTCATATCAATATCATCAGAAACAATAAGCCCCTCAAAGCCCAGCCTCTTTCTTAAAACTTGGGTTAAAAGCAATTTAGAGAAAGTGGCCGGCTGTTTTTCTATTTTTGAAAACTCAATATGAGCTGTCATAATACAAGTGAAATCGCTGATAAAAAGTCTTTTAAAAATATCCAACTGAGGCTTTAGGCCTTTTAGGCTCCTTTTATCTACAGGAAGAGTTTTATGAGAATCTTCTTGAACTCCTCCATGGCCCGGAAAATGTTTTAAACAAGGAATAACACCGCCTTTGGCAAGCCCCTTTAAAAAGGGCCTTGCTGTTCTTAAAATGGCTGAAGGCTCTGTTCCAAAAGTTCTCGTTTTTAAGATCGAGCTTTTGACTAAGGGAAGATCAACAACTGGGGCAAAGTTTAAATCAATTCCTAAACTTTTTAACTGGCAGGCTTGCTTTTTAGCCGTTAAAAAAACTTTTTGAGAAGGATAATGGCTTAAACTTTCAGCCGAGGGCCAGTCCCCAGCCTCTTTTAAGTGAGAGAGCCGATTAACCACCCCCCCTTCCATATCAATAGCAATGAGAGGAGAGGGCTTGGTTAAAGATTTTATCTCTTTGTTGAGCTGGGAAATCTGCTTATAGGATTTAATATTTCTTTGAAACAGCGTCACTCCCGCAATGTGATT
Organism: Oligoflexia bacterium; assembly: GCA_026914095.1. GTDB lineage: Bacteria > Bdellovibrionota > Bdellovibrionia > Bdellovibrionales > UBA1609 > JACOND01. The sequence goes on along the minus strand of JAPPIY010000210.1, from coordinate 8,470 downwards.
TTTTACAATAAACTCCCGCTCTTTTTTTAAAAGCTGAGGGCCTTCTAAAGCGATCATCAAACAAGAGCCAATCATAAAAAACAGCTAAACAAATTTTTTATTCTCTAATCAGGAAAAACGCAAATAAAAGCGCTTCCCTTATTAACCAGACTTTCCACTTGGACACTTCCTCCATGCTTTTCCATGAGTTGCTTGACTATAGGCAAGCCAATACCGGCTCCCTTAATAGATGTTCTTGAAGGATCCACCCTATAAAACCTTTCAAACAAACGGTTTCTATGGCGGGCTGAGATTCCTCTGCCCTGATCTCTCACCTTCAAAACAACAGAATCTTTTTCTTTTGTCCATGAAATTTCAATCAAACAGCCTTTGGGCGCATACTTTAAGGCATTATCTATTAAATTATACAATATCTGCTTTAAAAAAAGCCTATCCGCTTTAACTGTTTTTTGAGAAAAACTTAATTTCAGTTTGTGGCTTTTAATATGCAAGTCTTTAATAATAGATCGAGTGACTTTCTCTGTATCCAATTTATCCTTTTTTATCTTTAAAGGCTCTTCCATTTGAGAAAGCTCTAAAAAACGATTTAACAGAGAAACCAAGCGCTGGGCATTTCTATGAATCACATTTAAAAACTGCTGAACTCGATCTTTATCATTTTTCTCTGGATCCTCTAACAAGGTTTCCACATAACCCTGTATAGCTGTTAGAGGGGTTCTCAGCTCATGAGAAACATTTGTTATAAAGTCCAACTGAATTTTTTCCGCTTTTCTAATATTGCTTATGTCATAAAACAAGCCAACCGCTCCTTGAACTTTTACCCCTGCCTTCTTAAAAGGCGCCACTGTAATTTCATAAATGAAAGGCTCTTCTTCTGTTTCAAAAACTCCTATAGCCAAAGTTTTTTTAATCACCTCCCCTGTTTTTAAACACTCTGTGTAAATTTGCAGAATATCAGGATTTCTTATAATTTCACTTAAATAAAGCTCTTTTTTTTGAGACCTTCTTTGAGAAGAAAAAAGCAAAGTCGCTGGATTGTTAAAAAACAGCACCTTCTTATTGTGATCAATCGCTAAAATCGCGCCTGACAAAGCTAAAATGACGGCTTCCAGTTCAGAAGATTCTTGAGAAATGATTCTCTTCTGCCATCTCAAATAATTATGGATTTGATTTAAGTTTTTGTTCAATTCATAAAATTCTCCCGGCTCCTCATCCCAATAGGTTTCTTTAGCGGTATGAAGGATTCGTTTTCCTAAATTTATATTTTGAACCCTCAAAAAAATTCTGGCTAAAGCATAAAACAGACGAACAAATAAAACCAGAAAAACAAGAGCGGAAAGCCCAAAACCTATGAGAAAAGAAAACAGATAAAAAGAAAAACTTCCCTCTCTAAAAAAGAAATAAAAACAGCTTAAGCCAATAAAAAAAGAAAGGCCGGCAAGAATAAAAAACCGCCGAACCATCCATTTAAAAAGCTTAGGAAGCTGTAGTCTCATGATAGTTTTTACTGAATAGAAATTCTATAGCCCACCCCTCTTATGGTTTCTATCCTGTCCCCATAAGCTCCCAGCTTTTTTCTTAAACTGGAAATATGAGTGTCAATAGTTCTGCCGGCAACAATAACATCTTCTCCTTGTATAAAGCTTGTGATTTGTTTCCGAGACAAAACCCGCCCTTGATTAAATATCAGCATTTCCAGCATTCTAAATTCAGAGTAGGTGAGATCTATCGTTTTTTCGCCTATTGTCACTTCATGGGAATCTTTGTTTAAAGCAAGCTCTCCCATAGATAACAAGCGCGGGCTTTTATGTTTCTGTTGAGCTTTCTGTATCTTCTTGGCTCTTTCTAAGAGATTTTTTACCCTGGCTCTCAAGACATTAAAATCAAAAGGCTTGACCATGTAATCATCGGCGCCTGTTTCTAAGCCCAAGACAATACTGTCTGGGTCAGATTTTGCCGTCACCATTAAAACCGGTGTTTTATACTGTATATGCTCTTTTTTCCGAATCCATGACACTAAGTCCAGGCCGCTCACCTCTGGTATCATCCAGTCCATAACAATCAAATCATACTTGTTTTTCAACAGTTTATCATAGGCTGTTTTTCCATCTTCAGCCACATCCACTTTCATGTTTTGTTTAGACAAATGAAAATGCATTAAATCTCTAATATCTTTTTCATCCTCTACAATGAGAATCTTAACTGTAGAATCCATAAAACCCTCCTATTTCTGCTGTTGATGTTTAATGTCCATCCCTGTCTGAAGAAAAACCACCTCTTCTGCGATATTAGTCGCCTGATCCCCTATCCTCTCTAGTTTCTCCGCAACTCCAACCAATTGAAGGCAAGTGTCAATCAGCTTTGTATTTTTTAAAATACAGCTTTTCAACTCGAAACAAATTTTTTCTTTTAGATCATCCGCCTTTCTATCCTGTATAATAACCTGCCGGGCCAGATTTTCATCTTCATTGATAAAAGCGTCCAAGCAATCCACAACCATTAGAGAGATGTGTATCAGCATTTCCTCCAAACAATGCAGAGAAGTCTCAAGCAAAGGGTCTTCTTTTAAATCTCTTCCCCGTTTTGCTATATTTAAAGAGAGATCACCCATTCTCTCTAAAGAAGTGTTTGTTGCAATGATTGACAAAATCATCCTTAAATCCTTAGCCACAGGAGATTGAACCGCCAGCAAACGAAAACAATATTTTCCAAGTTTAACCTGCAAACTGTCAATTTCTATCTCTCGATCTCTAATCACACGATAAAGTTTCTCTTTGTCAGCTTGCTTTTGGAAAATTATCATACTGGCTTCTTTGAGCATTTGCTCCACACAGCCTCCCATAGAGGCAATAAGAGACTTCAATTCATTCAGCCTCTCATCAAATAATTTAACCGACATTAGAACCTCCCTGTGATATAGTCTTCTGACTTTGAATGTTTTGGCTTTGTAAAAAACCATGATGTTTTATTAAATTCCACAAGCTCTCCATTCAGAAAAAAAGCAATTCGATCGGACACTCGGGCCGCTTGTTGCATGTTATGAGTGACAAAGACCACAGTCACTTGATTTTTAAGCTTTTGTATCAGCTCTTCTATCCATGCGGTAGAAATGGGTTCAAGAGCTGATGTCGGCTCATCCATTAACATTACAGAAGGGTTGACCGCTAAAGCTCTTGCTATACACAGCCTTTGTTGCTGTCCCCCCGATAAGCTTTGCCCCGATCGGCTGAGGTGATCTTTCACCTCTTTCCACAAGGCGGCATTTCTTAAAGACCGCTCCACTCTTTCATCCAACAAACTTCTTTTTTTTATTCCGCTCAATTTTAATCCAATAGCTACATTATCATAAATGCTCATTCCAGGAAAAGGATTTGGCTTTTGAAAGACCATGCCAATATTCCTTCTAATCAAAACAGGGTCAGACCCAAGGTCGTAAATGTTTTTTCCCTCTAAAATAACTTCCCCTTTCAAATAAGCGCCTTCCACTTCTTCATGCAGACGGTTTAAACAACGGATGAAAGTGGATTTTCCACAGCCCGAAGGGCCTATAATGGCCGTAACTTTATTTTTCTCAATTAAAAGATTGATGTTAGATAAAGCTTGAGATTTTTTAAACCAGGCGCTAAGAGCTTTAACCTCAATTAATGTTTTTTGTTTCATCTTTCCCTTTTTAAAACTCATTCTTATAACTGGGCTTCCTAATAAAAATCAAGAGCCTTGTGCTAAAGTTAATAAAAAAAACAAAAGAAATCAAAAGAAAAGCCCCTCCCCAAGCCATAGCCTCCAAATCGGGAAAGCCGCTTTTAGAAAACTCATAGATCTGCACAGGCAAAGAAGCTGTTGGCTCGTTTAAGCTTTTAGAAAAAAACTGATTTCCCAGAGAAGTGAATAAAAGCGGCGCGGTTTCCCCTGCTATACGGGCAATAGATAAAATCACACCGCTAAAAAGCATAGCAACTGTTCCCGGAATAAGAATTTGCAGAATCACTTTCCAGCGAGGGAGACCTAAAGCCAAACCCGCTTCACGAATATGGTTGGGAACCATTTTTAAAATTTCCTCTGCGCTTTTTCCAATAATAGGAATTAAAATAAGCATGAGAGCCATAGCCCCTGCATAAGCTGAAAAACCAAAAAAAGAAACCAGCAGACTGTAAATAAAAATTCCTATAACAATAGAAGGCGTGCTGACAGACAGATCTACAACAAAACGCAACAGTTTAGATAAAGGATGAAAGCGGTACTCGCTCAAAAAAACGCCCAGAAAAACACCCCAAGGCAATCCAGCCAAACAGGCCATGCCAACCATAACCGCGCTTCCTAAAATCCCATTTGCCAGGCCTCCTCCCGCAATCCCTGGTCCCGAAGGGATTTTTGTAAAAAAATCCCAGTTAATAGCTGAAAAGCCTTTTTGAAAAACAAAATAAGCAATATAAAAAAAGGGAAGAGTTGCTAAAAGACTCAACAGAAAAATCAAGAGCAACATAATTTTATTATAGGTTTTTCTAAAAAAATAATAAAAAGAGTCTCGCATTTTAAGTCTTTATGTTTTTTTTCATTTTCCAAAGAAAAAGGATAGACAAACTATTAAATAATAAAGAAACAATAAACAAAGTAAAGCCCGCTGCCGTTAAAGAGGCCAGATGAAGCCTCGTATCCGCTTCTGCATACTGTGTCGCCAAAACGCTGGCCATGGTTTGAGAAGGCGCAAACAGAGAGGAGCTCAACCCCACTTTATTTCCTATCACCATGGTAACAGCCATAGTCTCTCCAAAAGCTCTTCCAAAGCCCAAAACAATGGCCCCAATAATCCCTGACATTCCTCCTTTTAAAATAGCCACTTTAAACATTTCCCAGCGGGTGGTTCCCAAGCTCAGCACAGCCTCTTTATTGGCATGAGGAACGGCCCGAAAAACCTCTTTGCAAAGGGAAGAGATTGTGGGAATGATCATTATGGCTAAAATTAAGCCGGCGCACATCATGCCAATCCCATAATAAGGGCCAGAAAAAAGAGGCAAGCCTCCAAAGTGAAGAGATAAGAAGGGCTGAACATGCTCTCTCAGAAAAGGAGCTAAAATAAAAAGCCCCCATAAACCATAAACAATAGAGGGTATCGCTGCCAGCATTTCAACAATAAAGCCCAGAGAAACAGAAAGCCAGCGGGGAGCTATCTCGTTTAAAAACAAAGCCAAAGCTATACTGACAGGGACAGCTATCAACAAAGCCAGCAGAGAGCTTAATAAAGTGCCATAAATTAAAGCCAAAGCTCCAAATTCTTGTTTCCAGCTATCCCAAACCGAGTTTGTAAAAAAAGAAAAGCCAAACTCTTTAAAAGCCGGCCAAGCTTTAAAAAATATAATAACAGCCATAGAGAAAAAGAGGCTGATAAAAAGAAAAGCCAAAGACTTTACAATGAAAGAAAAAAGCTGATCTTTAAAATGAACATCTGATTTTAAAGAAGAGAGCTGACAATGCAAATTTTTCATCTAAATCAAACGGTTTTCTCATTTTAAACTAACAGCTGTTTAAAGCTTCTGCTAATAAAGAAACTAAAAAAATCTTAAAAAATCAAACCCTTTCGCTTCAAGATACCGTTAAGATTTGCTTTCTGCCTCAAATTCCGCCAGAGAAAGCTTTTCTAAGGCTGATTGGACAACAGAGGGCGGCAAAGAGATAAAATAAAGAGGCTCTGCAAACTTCTGCCCGGAGTTTAAAGCCCATTTTAAAAACTTCACAAGAACAGGGCCTTTTTTTCTAGGAAGTTTTTTTGAAAGAATAAGATAGGTGTAGCCGGAGATAGGATAAGAGTTTTTGCCTTTTTTGTAAATCAAAGAAGAGGTATAGCTTTCTTTGTCTTTTAAAGCTTGAAGGGCCGCTGACTGGATAGATTTTAAATTGGGAGGAGCAAAATAACCCTCTCTATTTCTAACCGCCACAACGGGGAGCTTTTGCGAAACCGCATAACTTAAGCTGATATAGGCTATAGCCCCCTCCATTTTGCTCGCCAAACCCATGACCCCTTCGTTTCCCTTTCCTCCAACACCCAGTGGCCAAGACACTGATTTGCCTTTACCAACCTCTTTCAAAAAATCCTTGGACAGGATAGAAAGAAACTGAGTAAAAAAATGGGTGGTTCCGCTCCCGTCAGCTCTATAAACC
>JAPPIY010000210.1:0-2304 GCA_026914095.1 Oligoflexia bacterium | reverse complement strand
AAATAGGCCTTTGAGGCAATGATATTTTTGGATTCCATTTCTGAATTTTAGGATCATTCCAGTTTTTAATTTTTCCCATAAAAATTTCAGCTAAAAGCTCTCCTGTCATCTTTAAGTTTTTATCTTTAAGAGAAGACAGGTTATAAGTAACAGCAACCGCTCCTAAAGCTGTTGGAATATGAAGTATCTCTTTTTTGGAAAGTTTTATTTCTTCTTTTGAAATGGGGACATCGGTTCCGCCAAAATCTAAAGTTCCCGCCAAAAACTGACGAATTCCTCCTCCGCTTCCAATGGACTGATAGTTGACGGCAACAGAAGGCTCTACCCGACGGTATTCTGAAATCCATTTAGAATATAAAATATAAGGGAAAGAGGCTCCGGCGCCGTTGATCAATAGAGGCTTATTCTTAGAAAAACAAGAGCTAAAGGCAAAAAAAATTAGAGCTAAAGAATAAAATTTAGATAGCCTCATGACTTTTCTCTGATACCTTAGGAACAAAGGCTTGTCTATAAAATTCTTTTGTTACACCAATCTGTTTGATAAAGTCTGTTTCGCGACAAACCACCTGCCTGGCCTATTGCAAAGGTTTTCTATACAAAAACAGCATCTGTCGGTGTTGAAAAAATCAACCAGAAGCTTTTGAATTCAAAAAAGGGTTTTGTGAGTGCAGAAATTGCAGTTTCCTGATTCGGATGGGAGCTATTTTCATTTCCTGCCGATATTGAGCGACTCTCCGCCTGCTAACATCCACTTGAAAATATTTTGAGATTCTTTCTCTTATTTGCTCATCAGAGAGAGGCTTTTTCGGCCTCTCTTCAGAAATCCAGTTTTTTATATGTCTTTTTACAGCTTCAACAGAAACTCTTCCTCCAGACAAAGTCCAGGCCCCTTTAACAAAAAAGCTTTTTAAAGCTATCACTCCATAAGGAGTGTGGGCGTATTTATTATTTACTGTCCGGCTGACGGTGGAAACATGAACAGACATCTTTTCCGCCATATCTGCCATAGTTAAAGGCTTTAATCCCGCTTTTCCCTTTTCAAAAAAATCCCGCTGATGTTCTATAATATAATAAGCTATCTTCCTTATTTGCTGTTGTCTTTGATGAATGGCTTGAATAAAAAACCGCGCCTCTGTAGTTTTGTTTTTAAGATACTTTCTGTCTTGAGCTTTAAGCTTCCTCTTTCGTTTCATCGCTCTTAAATAGTCATGAGAAAATTTGACAGGGCTTAGGTTTTCTGTATTGAAAATCACATGATAGCTCGTTCCCTGTTTATAAATATAGAGATCCGGGCGAACGAACAAAGTCGGCTCAGAAGAAAAATTAACGGCAGGGTTAGGCTGTAGCTTTTCTATCTCCTGGCACAGTTGTTTTGTCTTCTCTAGGGAGAGATTCAATTCCCCCGCAATATAAGGATACTTTTTATCTTTAAGGGCGGACAAGTGATAGCGGACAATAGATTCGGCCTGGGGAGGAATCCCTTTTTGTCTCAGCTGAAGCAGTAAACACTCTTCCAAGCTTCTGGCTCCGACACCAACAGGCTCAAAGCTCTGCAAAGCTTTTAAAGCAGAATCCATAAGGCTCTTAGAAATATTCTCTCTCTTAGAAATCTCCTCCACATCGGCCTTTAAATAGGCGTCTTCCTCCAAATAAGAAATTAAAAGCATTAAAGCTTTTTTTATCTCCTTTGAGAAAAAAGACTGCTGAACCTGTTTCAACACATAACTTTTAAGAGTCTCTGTTTTCTCTGAAAAATCTTTTGGCCCCTCCTTTCCCTCAGAATTTGTCTTTCTGCTAAAATCAGTTTCCAAAGAATCATAAAGCCTAAACCTTTGTGAATCTTTTAAAAAGAAAGATTCCTCTTTTTCTAAAAAAGGGTTTTCTAAAAGCTCTTTTTGTATCAGCTCTTCCAGCTCTTCGTTGGAAAGAGACAAAATGGAAAGAGACTGTTGCAGTCTTTGAGAAATAGAAAGCCTTTGACTTAAATTTAAACTCAGTTTCATCGCTTTTTAAAAATAACAAAAAAATAAAGTTAAAAAAAGACTGGATTTTTAGATTAACAGCCAAGATCAAAGCTGTAAGAAAAAACTAGACCAAAAGCTTCCATTTAAGGTTCCTTTTTCCGAATGCCGAACAAACCTTTCAAAAACTTTTGTCTAGCTGTGTTAAGCTTATCTTTTTCAATGTTTTAAAAAATTAAGCCTCTTACAATTAGCCAGTTCTGAAAAAGCTCTAGCCTATTGAAATAATTTGTGAATTTATAATTTTAGGAGGGTAATCTTTGACAATGTAAAAAAGTTGTGT
>JAPPIY010000201.1 GCA_026914095.1 Oligoflexia bacterium | reverse complement strand
CTATATAGGGGGGCAGGAGGATTTCCTAATAAATTTAATACTTTTTAAAACTCCTTAAACTACCCACTTACTTACTACTACACTACAACTAAACTTACTTACTTCGTTCCTCTCCGAACTCCCTTTTAAAATCCAAAATCTCAAAAATTCCTTTAAGCATAAGACTTTCAGTGTGGGCAGTTTGAGGGAATTTAACATGTAAGACTCTTTTAACCTGCTCACAGGGTGGGCAGGCTGTGGGCAGGCACTTTTTAATCTGTTCAGCACTTGCACACACCCAACAAAGTATAAACTTTTAAACTTGAATCTTCTATTTACAAAAACATTTATTAAAATTAAATCAGCTGTTTTATAAAAGAAAAAAGAAATCAAAAAAGAGATTGAAATTGAATTATAAAAAACACTCATTTATCTTTTCCTCCTTAAACAAACTCAAATTGGGAAGGCAGTCTTATGTAATAAAAATTATTTTTTTCATTTTAACTGGACTAAGATAAAACAATAAGAAAAGAAAAACAAAAAAAACTAAAAATATATTTTTTGTTTTAACAAAAAAATAAAAGTCAGAGCTTATTTTTTAAGCAAGTGATGTTTTTATTAATGAATCAAGCAGGTTATAAGCAGTTTCATTCGGGAAATATGGGGACATAGAGAGTCATCAGGAGGACTGAGCAGGAACTAGCGGGAAAAATAACAGATGATTTTAGTTTCTTATTTTGCTTGTCTTCTTTCAAAATAGATACTTATGGGATTACAAAAATAAACTTATAGATATGGTTTTTGATTCACAAATCTGAATTTAAGAAAACTTTTAAAATAAGATGAATATTACAGCCAACTTTTTGGTTTTGAAATTCTATTGATTGTATTAGGAAACTGACTTTCCTTTAAATCTTGTTCTTTTATACTAAGACTTACTTTTGAGAGTTTCCTCAATTCTATATGTGATTTTCTTGGCAAAATTGGATCGCCTAAATTTTCTACTCTCTTTGTAGGTGTTATAATAACTATTCTCTTTTTTAGTTTGTATTTCACGATTTCTAAAGGAGTTGTCAAATCTGTATCGTTTGACAACAAAACAACACAATCTATATTCTTTTTACAAGAATCATAAATAATATAGGATGCAATATTTACATCTGATTTTTTCTCTTCCCACTTATTAACAGTAATGACTTTATTTGTTTTTACTTCTTTTCCTTTAACTTGTCTTTTTTTGAATTGACCATAAATAATCTCAATATTCTGTAGAGTTTTTAATGCTCGTATATATACACTTTGTCTTTGAGCAGAATCCGCCCTTTTAGGAATAGCTGTAAAATATTTAATATTCAGGATTTTATGTAAAGAAGGGTCTAGTATATTCTCAATCAATTTTTTTAGATTCAGCCATTTATATGGAGTTTTCTTCAAAGAATAATAAAGATTGAATCCATCAATATAAATAATTGTATTAAGAGCTTTAAGGTTTTTAGATTGCAAAATATTACCTTTATTAAAGACGAAAGCGACTTTTTATAGTCGCCTCGTGCCCCGTTGTTCGAAAACTACGGGGGATGTTGCTTATAGTATGCTACCAAATAATAATAAAGTCAAGAAGGGAATAATAAAAAAGTTGATTATATTACTTAATTTGTGAAATTTAAAGGCTTTTAGAGTTTTTTCGTACTTTTTTAATTTGTTTTATTAAGAGTATCCAAAACTTTATACCCTTTTGTAGTTTTCACAGCTCTATATGTTTTATAATAAGTTTCCTGTATTTTTTTCCAAGCTTGATACTCTTTTGTTTTATGGTAGGCATTACTAGCTTTTACTTTAGCTCTGAAAGCTTTTGAATAATCTTGATATTCTTTTGTTTTTTCAAAAGCTTTCCAGGCTTTTGTTTTAAGTTGATACTCTTTTGTTGCTTTTAAAGCATAATCAGCTCTTTCCCAATCTTCCTTGGCTTTTGAATAAGTTTGATGCTCTTTTGTGCCAAGAGCATCCCAAGCTTTTCTTTCAGTTTTCCATTCTTCTGTTTTTTCCAAAGCCTCCTTAGCTTTTTGATATATGTCCTTAGAC
>JAPPIY010000164.1 GCA_026914095.1 Oligoflexia bacterium | reverse complement strand
ATCTCACACTGACATTGAGACTCCAAGTTTCCTCCAGCCAAAAAGAAACAAAGCCCAATCCCATCTGAACAAAAAACCAAAAGAGACAAATCATCAAGATAAAAGCCCCTGTCTTTAATAAACTGAAAAGAGGGGGCGCAGACAGCCAGCCAGAAAACAAAACCAAAGCGAAGCAAAAGCTTCCTATAAAAAATTGTATCAATTTGTCAGAAAAAAACAAGCTCAGCTGATAGCTGATAAAACTAAAGGGGTAAAGCAAAAAAGAGGAAATTTTGCCCAAGCGAATATCACTGGATATATTTTCACTAAAAAAATGAGATCGGATAAAAAGATCAAAAATTAAAATCCAAAATTGATACTCTATCATTTTAGACAGAGTGTAGCCTTGAATCTCCTCTCGCGGATTGCTGGCATAAATAGAATTCCATAGATTGTATTTAATAGCAAAAAAAACCGCTACAGGAACAACCATCATCAATAAAAAATTGATTTTATAGTTTAAACTCCTAGAGAGACAGATTTTAAGAGACTCTATCCACTTTAGATATTCACAGTAAACCATTTTTAAAATTATAATTTTCATGCTTTATTTTGTTATAAATCCTCTTATAAATATTTCAATAATATACTTGTTTAGGTTTTCCAATCAGACTGTTCAGCTTTCTCCCAGAAAGCTGAACTCCCGCGCAAGCTTGTCCCCGCGCAAACGAGGGCGGGAATCTCTAACTCAAACCTGATCACTATATAACAACAACCCCTTTGACCCCAGCTCAAAAACTCTCAATGTGAAAACCAAGATTTAAACCTGAATAACAGCCCTCTTTTTATGCTATTTATACTTATGAAACAAGCTCTAATTCTATCTGACTTTTTCCTCTCATGCGTCATTTATGCCGATCCCATTTGAAAGTTTATTTGTAAGATTTTGCGCCTTTTATACTGATCCTGTTTGAATTTTCCTGCTTTTTCTAGAGATTCCCGCCCTCGTTTGCGCGGGGACAAGCTTGCGCGGGAGTTCCGTCTTCTGGGGGAAGACGGAACAAGTTGTGTTGAAATTTCACCGAACGGTATAAACTGCTTTCTTGCATCAACGAACCAACCGATACCACTCAGTGAGCTGTTATCGGCATTGTTTTTGATATTTTTTGCTGTTTAGAAAAAACTGCATGGTTTGTTTTATAGCCTCATTTCTCGCTGTATCTTTCTCCATAAAAAGCTCATGCTTACCGGCGATTTGCTCTATATGACAGCAATTTGGCTTTTTTTCACAAAAAGAATGCTGATATTTATTTGAAACAAAATAATCCTTCTCGGCTTGAAGAATAATCAAAGGAGTTTGAATCCTCTGGATTCTTTTTTCATCCATAAGCTGATCTGTGACTTTAAAACTCTCTAAAATCCAATGAAAAGAAGTCCCTTTTGGAGCGGATTTAGAAAATTTTCTTTTTTCAACAAACTCAGAAAAAGCATATCGGGCTTTACTTCCAGTAAATGTCTTATGTGTTAACTGGCTTCGGAAAGAGGGAATTTTCCATTTGCAAGGCAAAAAAGAGCAATAGCCTCTTAAAAAAAAATTAGCTCCTCTCTCCAAAAAAGAAAAGAGATGGCTTCTATATTTAATCATAGGAGCTGAAAGAGCGACAGATTTAAAAAGAGACTTTGAATGTGTCTGCAAATAATCCAAAACAATAGCCCCGCCTTTAGAATGAGCTATGAGAAATAAATTAGAGCGATCCAGCTCCCTGTCATTTAAAATAAAGCTGATAAAAGCCTCTAGGTCTTTTCTATAAAGGGTATAGTCTTCACTATAACTCATTTTAGCACTCTCAGATATTTTTATTTCTCCGGATTGAGACAGAGAAACCGGCAAGAAAACAGGTCTGGAAAAACCTTGATTTCTATGATCATAAGTATAAATAGGAGACCAGCCTTGAAGATAAAAATCATAAAAAAGCTCCATATACCGAAATAAACTTTCCTCTTTTCCATTTACAAAAACAAGAGAGCCATTTTTCCCTCTTCTTTTTCCAAATTTTCCATAACTAAGAAGAGTTTGATTTGTGCCTTGAAAACTCCCCACAGTGTAAAAC
>JAPPIY010000312.1 GCA_026914095.1 Oligoflexia bacterium | reverse complement strand
ACATATCAATAAAATATCTTGTGTGGATTGTCAAGGCAAAGAGCTAATACTATTTTTTTTAATGCAATTCTCTCATTATTTGTTATACTTTCATTAAAAAGAAATCTTGAGGGTTTAAGTTAGAATTTTTGCGTGAAATTTGCATGAATTTCTGGTTATCAGCGGTTATCAAACGGGATGAAAAGACGGGTTTTAGTTGAATTTTAAGCATTTTTAAACCTTGAGGCGCGACTCTAATAAAAAAAATCCTAAGCTAGAAGCTAGAAGCTAGGATTTTTATCTTGTTAGACATAAGACTGTTTTGGTGGAGTCTTGTTCTCTCTATTTTGAATTTTGGATGTGATTTGTAGGGATATGAGGAAAACTACAGGGAAGTTAGGGGCTAAGTCGTGGCTGGTTAAACATTTGATTTTATTAAGTTTCCCAGTAATTTCAAAGAGTTGAGAAATGGTTTGATACATTATGTTCAAATCCGAACTCGTTTTAAGGGTTCAATCTATAGGTTTTTTTTAAAGCAAACAGCTATGCGAGGATATCCTAAGGAATCTTTTAAAATTTGATAGGAATTGATTTTTGTCTGACTGTTTAAAAATTCTGTAATTTGTTTTTTTTGATTCCAAGCAAACTCAAAAATATAAATGCCTCTTGGTTTTAAAAGCTTTATAGCCTTTTCAAACCAAGAGATGATATGCCCTAAGCCTTTTTTATCCGAAAAAAGAGCTAAGGGAGACTCATAGAGATAAACTTCGGGTTGGATGCTTTTATCTTTAGGGTCTAAATAAGGGGGATTAGCGGTAATGAGATCAGGAAGTCTAACAGAAAATTTATCATCTTGGGTTGAGTTTTGGGAATTCTCGCTTGCGCGGGAATGACTGTTTTCACTTTTTCTAGGATGACTATTCTCATTTTCGCGGGAATGACTGTCTTTTTGAATTTTCAAATATAATCGGCATAGATCTTCGGGTTGAATGTTAGAAACATCTTTTTTTAAAATATATAATCTGTCTTGTAACTTTAAATTTAAACTGTTCTTTTTTAAACATTCTATAGATTTAGGGTGAAGCTCTATGGCGACTCCTTCACTATTGGGGAAATAAGATAAAATGGATAAAGCGATTGGGCCGACGCCCGCTCCAAAATCCGCAAACTTTAGAGGTGTATTTTTTGAAATGTTTTTACAAGCCCATTCTATTAAAGTTTCTGTTTCTGGGCGAGGTATAAAAACAGGGTTTTCTACATAGAATTTATGACCCAAGAAAAACTTTTCTTTCAAAATATATTCCAAAGGAACAGCTTGTTTTCTTTGTTTAATTTTGAGCCAAAACTCCTCTTCTTGTTTTTGAGTGATTGACATTTTATCAAGATAAACTTGATGAGCGGGCAAGTTCAAAGTGTGTGAGAGTATCCACAAGCTTTCTTGATAGGCTTGATGAGACACAGATTTAAGCTCTGTTTTTGCTTTTTGAAGAAGGTCGCTTAATTTCATTTTAGTTGAGGGCATTTATACCAATCCTATTTGAATTTTTATCCCAACGGTCATTCCTGTATAATGTCTGATCTTTTCTGTTGTCTCTCATAACTCGCCTTCTTTTAGGAATTATAGACTTAAAACAGCAAACAAGTCATGAAAGCTTTTAGATATGAGGAGTTTTCCTCCCTGGTGTCACTCCTGCGAAAGCAGGAGTCTAGTTGGAACCTGAAAATTCGGGAATTATAGACTTAACTTCGCATTGTTCCTTTATTTATTCTGTTTTTTAAAGGCTTTGTCTCCTTCTTTTTGGTTTTAATTTTATCCTTATTTATTAGATAAACCGCTCAAAACTCTTTTATTTCCTTAGTTTAAAGGCTCTTTATGCGAAGTTAAGTCTATAATTCCCGAAAACTCAAACAAGATCATTGTATAACTCCCATAAGTTGTCATTTTGTTAGCGCCAACTATTTAATCTTTTTGTTTAAAAGCTAGATTTTGGTAATGCAGTCTTAAAGTGGAAAAGATGTCTTCAAAATCTCCTGCCATAATACTGAGGAGATTCTTTTTTGTGATAGGAATCCGGTGATCTGTTAAACGAGACTGAGGTAAATTATAAGTTCGTATTCGT
>JAPPIY010000283.1 GCA_026914095.1 Oligoflexia bacterium | reverse complement strand
GCCTACATTTAAGCTAATTATTTTACTTAAGTCAAGCGTATAATTCCCAAAAATTCAAATCAGAGAGGATATAACTTAGCTAAAACTTTGTTTTTCAAGGGCTTTGATGAACTTAACAAAGTTTTTGGCTTGTTTTAAAAGGAGCTGATTCACATTGTCATCTAAAATTTTATCTTTTTTTATAATTTGGGATACATTTTGTATAAAAACACGGATGGGAAATACAAAACTGTGGCGGTATAAAAAAATACTTTGTAAATGGCTGATCGGGTTTAAAGCTCCAAATTTTCCGCCTAAGCCAATCAAACAGACGGGTTTATAGACAAAAGAATCAGGATAGATCCAATGATCAATAAAGTGTTTGATAAGGCCTGGGATGCCTCCGTTATATTCTGGGCATATTATGACTAAAGCTGAGGATTGGGCCACCTTATCCAAATAAACTTTTAAAGAGGGATGAACTTGAGAAGCGTAAGGCTCTTTTACGATGTGCTCAAAAGGAATGTCTCTTAAGTCTAAAATTTCAAACTCTTCTTCTAAATTTTGATATATCTTTTGGATTATTTTGGCTGTTATAGCTGTTAAAGAGTTTTTACGGTTAGTGGAAGTGATAATGAGCTTCACAAGATTTTTTTACCATGAGGATTTAATGACCCCAGGTATTAAGCCTTCATGAGCCATTTTTCTGAACATAAGACGAGATAACCCAAATTTTTTGAAATTTCCTCGCGCGCGGCCTGTTATCCTGCAACGATTGACCACCCGGCAACGGGAAGCCCTCTTTGGCAGTTTTTGCAGTTGAATGCCAGCCAGCAATCTCTCCCCTTCAGGAAGCTTCAAGTTGGCTTGTTTTTTCCTCAGCTCCTTTCGGAGAGGCTCAAACTTTTCAGCTAACAGCTTGCGCTTTTCATTTTTTACAATAGAACTCTTTTTTGCCATTGAGCTAGCTTATACAAAAAAAGATAAATTTATGCAAGTTTTTATTGCGCTTGGAAAATATATAAAACAGGCTCAATTTTGATTGTTGGGAGTAAACTGTAAATCTAATTGAATAAAAAGCCATTTTTAAATAATGAAATGAGCTTTTTTCAGAATCGCCCCGCTGTAAGCTTTTTTTTAATTAACCCCTTTTTGTCAGGCTTTTATCCGCTTTATCGGTGTTCTTGAAAAAATTAAATTTTTATTTTTATAGGGATTTTTAGGCTTAATTAATATCCACTATGGTATAAAACAAGCCAATTTGGATTCGTATAAACTCTCATTCAATAAAAGCTTATGGAAAATACTAACTCAAATAAAAAAGGGCGACTAGAAGCCGTCTTTAGCTTTGAACCAGCTTCCCTGCTGGCTAAATCGCCCCCCGCAGACAAATCTTTTTTTCTGTTTCAGAAATAAAACACCTATCAATAGTTAGAGTTTTTAGCTCCTAAGTAAAAACTTAAGTTTAAAATTAAGCTTAACGCAACTTTTTTTTGCCTTTAATTTTATTCAATTTTCAAACAAATAAGGAAAAATGCTTTTTGTATAAAAAGAGAGCTGTAAAAAGTAACAAAAAACATGTATAAGTATTTGATTTTCATACAGTTTTTTAAAATTAGCTGAGCCTGCTTCTCTTAATTTTTACTTTAACTTAAAGTATCTTACATAAAGATTTTTTTTCGCATAGTTTAAAAGATTTTTTTTAAGTCTTTGAAAATAAAAAGCCATAGAAGCTTTTTAAGTTTTTGCCCATTTAGTTTAAAAACAGCCTTTAGGCCATATTTTTTATTAATATTCCTCCAAAGAATAACCGATAACTTCTCAAGATGAAATAAAAAGGAGGAATCAATGAAGCATTTACTATCTGGTCTTATTAGTTTTTTGTTTATAGCGGCTTGTGATAATCCCGATCGTCCTGCATCTCTTTCAGAGGATGTTACTGTTGTAGCATCTTCTCAGGAGCCTGAGTATGTGGAAGGAATACAAGCTTTGGGCGCTGAAGATGTGAAAGAAGTGGAGATTTCTGGTAAAAAGTATCAAAAGATTGATGTTATCAGCCATGTTGTAGTTACAGAGGAGCAAAATAAAATAACCGGCCAGCCAGAAAACAGCTCAGGAGCGCAAAGTACAGACAC
>JAPPIY010000213.1 GCA_026914095.1 Oligoflexia bacterium | reverse complement strand
ACCACAGAGCCAGATACTACAGCCCCGACTTAGCCCGCTGGATAAACGAAGACCCTATTGAGTTTAACAGCGGAGATATGAATCTTTATAGGTATGTTGAAAATAATCCTCTAAAATGGATTGATTTTTTCGGTTTACATAGTCTGCACTTTAACGGTAAAACTATTAACGTTCTTGATGACAATGATCAGTTAGCAGACACCTTTCTAGCCATATCAGGAATACCGCCATTTAACAAAAACAGATTAGAAGATGGAATATATAAAATAACTAATTTACGAAAACGAAAAAAAATTGGTATGGTTTGTGAAGGCGAAACTTTTGGTTACAGTGTAAATCTTGAACCTCAGTTTGATGCTACCAAAACTTACTTGAGAATTCATCCCGATGGAAATGTTCCAGGTACAGCTGGTTGTGTAGGAGTTAAATGTAAAGACTCTAAAAGATTTGAAACAAAAATAAAAAACCTTTTAAATAAACACAAAGAACCTGACAAATTATTTCTTACAGTGAAATACCCACAAAATAAACCTAAGAAATCTAACAAATAGAGGTTATCTCATAAAGATCAAAAGGCATATTAGAAGATATTTTTATTATTGTTAAAATTTAAAGTCTTAAAATTAAAATTATAGAAAGGAAGAGGAAAGAGTGTTTAAAATATTGCTATTGAGCTTTGTTGTTTTATTGTTTTTTTGTAATGATAAAATGAGTGCAATGAAAAAACAACTTCTAAGTTTAAAAAGGTTAACACCAATTCAAAAAGAGAAAAACATAAAACAAGTTAAAAAGCAGGAAAAATCAGAGGTTGTTACTTTTATATCCATTTGTAATAGGACAAAACAAGTTAAAGAAGCAATCTTAATCCAATTAAATGAGAAAGATTGCAAAAAGGTAACAAAAGAGGCTTTAGCCAATATTTCATATTTAGCAACACCAGATATAAATTTAACGAAGCTAAAAACAGGAGATTTTTCTTTCATGAGTTCTTTGCGGAAGCTTTTTCTTATTGATAGCAAACTAGAGAATCTGCCAGAGGGAATTTTTTCAAATTTGAGCTCTTTACAGGAGCTTAACCTTTATGGAAATAAATTAAGAAACTTGCCAGAGGGAATTTTTTCAAATTTGAGCTCTCTGAAAGAACTTGATCTTTCTGAAAATAAACTGGAAAGGCTACCAGTGGAAATTTTTTCAGGTTTGAGTTCTTTGCAGGAGCTTAACCTGTCTGATAATCAGCTGAGGAATTTATCAAAGAAAGTTTTTTCAGGTTTGAGTTCTTTGCAAAAACTTGATCTTACTAGAAACGAATTAAGGAGCTTGTCAGAGGGAATTTTTTCAAATTTGAGCTCTCTGAAAGAACTTGATCTTGATGAGAATAAATTAAAGAGTCTGCCAGAGGGAATTTTTTCAAATTTAAACTTTTTACAAGACCTTGATCTTGCTAGAAACGAACTAAGGAGCTTGCCAGAGGGAATTTTTTCAAATTTAAGTTCTCTACTAATTCTTTCTCTTGGCAGTAATCAGTTGATCCATCTGCCAATAAAAATTTTTTCAAGTTTAAACTCTTTAATAAGGCTTTATCTTTTTGGAAATGAATTAAAAAGCTTGCCAGAGGGAATTTTTTCAAATTTGAGCTCTTTACAAACTCTTGTTCTTTCTAATAACAAACTAAGGAACTTGCCAGGGGAAGTTTCAAATTTGAAACATTTACATGAAATTGATCTTGAGTACAATAATTTTAGTGCTGACGAAAAAAAGAAAATAAAAACTCAGCTGAATAAAGTCAGTATCAAACTTTAAGGTTTCTTTAATATTCATTTGAAATGTTGGGGAGATAATAAATACGGTCAATTAGGGACAAGTTTATGGAAAATATATGAAATATCAAGACTGGAGGGATTACCTTAAATGGGAAGAGGAAGTATGCGGATTTTCACGAGCAGATAGAGGTGATAGAAAAGGCTGGGAATGTGATAACGAGGCCTTTTTATATGCCCTTAGTGGATACAAATGGAATAGCGACAATAGAAGAGAACAAGGCCACGATTTTAACGAATACAGCGATAAATGCGAGGAGTCTGGGATGTATGAGGATGCTAACGGCAATGTCAGTCATTACACATTAAGCGATAGGGGTCAATTTACAAGCCTAACTGACGCTTTAGGAA
>JAPPIY010000124.1 GCA_026914095.1 Oligoflexia bacterium | reverse complement strand
TATTTGTGAGAGGATTCAAAAATGATTCTGTCAGCGAATTATTGAACACTTACAACCCCGCGTAAGCATGCCCTCGCGAAAGCGGGGACAGGAATCTCTAACTAAAACCGAAAACTCAAACAAGATCAGTATTAACGGAAAGATGCCGTAACAAAAAAACTTTTTATCAAGCTGAACTTTTTATAAAAGGGATTTGTGTAGCGCAGAATCAGTTTATCTTAGTCTTATTTCCCCTGAAAAGTATTTTAAAAGATGGCCTTCTTTGTAAAATAAAACCCGACAGTTAGCTTTGTCTTCTTCCTTCATATAGGACTGAAAGTCTGAATGTGAAAATAAATCTTTTAGGACAATTTGATTATTTATAGCAGAGCTATAAGGCCAAGAGAGGTATAATTTTTGATCTCTCTCACTGTTACAGCTGAGCGCAAATTGTTCTAATCCATAGTTTTCCTCTTGTAAAAAAGGAGTTTCAATCAAATCAAAAAAAGTCAAACTTAAATACCCCATTGTGGAGTTAGACCTAATAGTCTCAAACCTTCGTCTGTCTGCATTGGCTTGCTGTTTTAATGTAATAAAAGGGTTTTTCCCTTCTGGAAAAGCCGTATAACTGACCCCATAAGCCCCTCTCGTCCATAAAATCCGATAAGATCTTGTTTTAAACTCTCTATTATTTTGCGGGTTATTTGTGTCCTCCAATTTAATCGTGTATAAACAAGTGATTTGATGCCTTATTTCTCTAAGCTCTGATTCTGTTTTTAATTGTCGCGCATATCTTCTATAAAAAGTTTTATTTCTTTTTTTGAAGTCTAATTTAGATATATAGCGCGCGCTACGGTCAATTCTTCTTTGTAATTTTATCAACTCTCTCAACCACTGATCATAAGAGCCTCCCATTTCAAAGATAGAGGAGGGCAAGGCTGTGGCTATAGGGGTTTTTTCTCTTAGAGGGAGACGGACAACAGTTGAAACCGACTCTCCCATTCCAAATAAGTTGCTTTCTGGATGGGGATGGGAGTCCAAACATTCGGTTTCCAATATCATTTCAATGGAGCTGTAGTTTCCATTCTGGCTGATTTGATTTAAATTTTTAAAATGGATGTAAGCGTTTAAAGCTAAAGAGTTTTTTGGACTAATGTAAGGTTTTGTGGGTCTTACAAATTTTTCTCTCACCCAATTTGGCAGATCATCCCATATTTTAAAAAATGCAGGATAGACATTTTTTTTAGAAATATCAACAAAGTCAGGCTCTTCTATTAGGTCTAAGTCAATGAGGTCTTTTTTTGCTCTTAAACTGTTGAAGTCCAATAGAAAAGAGCGGGTGATTCCTGTTATCTTTTTGTTATTTTTTGAAAAAAACCGGCAGTTTTTAATTCCTTTCTGCAATTTTTCAACAGCCATCAAATGAACAAAAACAGAGCCAATATTGATTTTAAAATCAGGAACATCCATTATTTTTAGGCCATCACAAAATAGCTCATAATTCGTAACCGCTTGATCCGTATTGTTTAAAAGCAAAGTGTTTCTTATGTTTTTTTTACGAACAATGTAATTGACAGGAGCATATTCATAACCAAAATCCGTTGCTTGAATCAAAGCCAAACGGCGGGTTTGATTGTCAGAAGAGTCAGCCTGAATGGTTTGTTGGGTCAAGTTATAATAAGCAAGGTCTTTTTGTTTGTTTTTAAGAGTGAAAATGAAAGTGCAATAAAACTCATTGTCTAAATGCGCCAGTAAAAAATCTGTAGGAATCAAGTCAATAATAGAGAAACTGGAGTGTGGGGACGAGCTAGCTAGCTCTTGAAACAGTCTGTCTGTTTTTTTTAATGTTTTCAAATCTGTTTTTGATTGAGAGCAAAAAGAGGAAACCCGAATTTTTATATTTTCTTTATTTGCAAACTTTTCTAAAGGCTCTAAATTGAAGGCGCTTTTATCTTTATCGTTGAGAAAGCTCTTTTCATCAGAAAAAACAATTTGATCGGATAAGCCTAAAGCTCTGTTTCCTCTGTTAAGGGTTTTAATGTCTATAAATTGATTGGCTTCTTTGAAATAAACTTTAGGGATAAAAAAATCCTGGGCGGTGTCGGTTGATTTTTGCTCCTTTAAGGAAAATTGATAATCGCAAGCGCAAATTACAAATACACTGATAACAAAACTGATTTTTTTCATTTAAAGGCCTCTATCCTAGTC
>JAPPIY010000150.1 GCA_026914095.1 Oligoflexia bacterium | reverse complement strand
TCTCTAAGCTTTTTGCCAATAAATATATAAACACCTCAAGCTTTTAAAATATCTCTCTGATTCATTTGCCAATAAAATACAAAAAGGAGAAAAGCTTAAAACATTTCTTATGACTTTTGTTAAATTAGATATCAAAAAAATTACTAAAACAACATAAAAACAGGTCTTTCTAACTCTTTCCTAATAAATACTTCTTTACTTTTTCAGCCAACAGAGAAATTGCTTTTCCCTCTTCTGAGTCGGGCTGGCTTTCCAAAAGAGGCACCCCTGCTTCACAGCTCAAACCCACATGAGGATGAAAAGGAATAACAGCTAATTTATCAACTTTCTTTTCTTTTAAATAAATATCAATCTGGCCTCTGGGAAACATATCCACTTTTTCCCCTTTGTCAGAAAGATAATAAGACATATTTTCCACAACCCCAAGAATAGGAATTTCAATCTGCCGAAACATATTAAGAGCTTTTTTAGTGTCTGTTAAAGATAAATTTTGTGGTGTGCTGACAACAATGCCGCCAGAAACAGGAGCTTTTTGAGCAATAGTTAGAGCCACATCCCCTGTCCCTGGAGGCAAATCAATCACCAAAACATCTAAATTGCCCCAATGCACATCTCTAAAAAACTGCTCAATGGCTTTAAACAGCATAGGCCCCCGCCAAACCAACGGAGATTCTTCCTCCACTAAATGCCCCATGCTCATTAAATTTATTCCATAACGGCGGATCGGAAGAAGTTTATTATTTTCATTCAATTCTGGCTTTAAATAAATAGTCCCTGTTAGTCGGGGAACAGAAGGGCCATACAAATCCGCGTCTAACAGCCCTGCTTTTAAATCCAACTTTGACAAAGCAACCGCTAAATTTAAAGACACTGTGCTTTTGCCAACCCCTCCCTTGCCAGAGCCTACCAAAACAATATTTTGAACATTAGGAATAGGAGCTTTTTGATCAAAAGGGTTAGACATAACTTTTTTTTGCCATTTTAACTATATGTTCATATTCTGCTTTTGTTATAGGCAAAACAGACAGCCTTTGCCCTGTCTTCAACAAAGACATATTCCTTAAAGCCTTTTCCTGTCTAAGCTCCTGTATAGAAAGTGTTTTTTCAAAAGCCTGAACAAAACGAACTGTAACCGCTTTCCAGCGAGGATTTTTTTTAGTCGCCTTGGGATCATAATAAATGGATTTCTTATCCAAAGCTGTAAGATCAGGCTCCGCTTTTTTGCATACTGTAGCTAAGCCCGTAACACCAGAAGGCTTGGCGTTAGAATGATAAAACAGCGCTTTATCCCCTATTTTCATATCATTTATCATAAAATTACGGGCTTGATAATTTCTCACTCCATCCCAAAAAGCTGTCTTATCCCGCTGTAAATCCTTAATAGAATAAGAGTTTGGCTCTGATTTCATAATCCAATAATTCAATTTAGACACAAAATCTAATTAAAATCATAAGCAAAAAAAATCAAGCTTTAATAATGGAAAGCAATGTTAAAAAAAATGTCAGCTAAAAGCAGATTTTTTGGGTATATACTTGACCCTCCATAAACACTTTAAAACTAAGAAAATAAAAAAGTTTCTAGTAAAAAAGCAGAAGTCATAAAATACAAGGTAAAAAAATAGAAAAAGCTTAAAAACAGGATTAAACTTATTCAGTGGCTCCTGCTTTCCTAAGCCGATCAGCAACTTCACTGTATCCTTTCTTTAAAGACAGTTTCAAAGCTGTATCACCATTTTTGTTTGTAGCATTCACATCCGCGCCTTTTTTTATTAACAGCTCGACAGTCTCTGCTTGTCCATACATTGAAGCTCGCGCCAATGCTGTGCTACCCCAGATATTTTTAGCATTCACATCCGCTCCCTTTTCTATTAGAAACCCAGACGTCTTTGTGTGTCCATTTATGGCAGCCCACATTAATGTTGTATTACCATATTCATCTCTAGCGTGCACATCCGCGCCTTTGTCTAACAATCTTTTGACAGATGAAAAAGCTCCCCTTGTTGTAGCTTTTATCAGTTCCTGATTCAAACGACTAAGCTCTTCCGCTGTCACCCCTGGACTCTGAATATCTTGATTGTTTTTAGTTTCTGAAACCTCTGGCTCGGCGCTTTTAGGCTCTTCCACTTCTGGCTCGGCGCTTTTAGGCTCTTCAACAGTCCAAAACCTCTGGTTCTGTTGAGGCTCTTCAAT
>JAPPIY010000032.1 GCA_026914095.1 Oligoflexia bacterium | reverse complement strand
TCCACAAGCCGATTTGCTCCATTTCTTTTTCTTTCATTCCTCTTGTAGTAAGAGCAGGGGTTCCCAAACGAATGCCGCTGGTGATAAAAGGAGATCGTTTTTCACCGGGAACTGTATTTTTATTCACTGTCAGCCCTGCTTTTTCCAACATAGCTTCAGCTATTTTACCCGTCACTTCTCTATCGGATAAATCCAATAATAAAAGATGATTGTCTGTTCCGCCTGTTACCATTTGCAAGCCTTCTTTGTGAAAAACTTGCTCTAAAGTTTTTGCGTTTTTTATAATCTGTTGCGTATATGTTTTAAAAGACAGCTTTAATGCTTCGCCAAAAGCAACAGCTTTGCCAGCTATCACATGCTCTAAAGGGCCGCCTTGAATCCCTGGAAAAATTTTGGAGTTTATTTTTTTCGCTTTTAACTCCTCATTGCATAAAATGACACCTCCTCTAGGGCCTCTGAGGGTTTTGTGTGTGGTGGAAGTGATATAATCCGCATAAGGCGCGGGAGAGGAATGCGCCCCGCCAGCTATTAAACCAGCAATATGAGCCATATCCACTAAAAATAGGATTCCCTGCCGATCAGCTATTTCTCTAAAAGCTTTAAAATCAATCTCTCGCGGGTAAGCGCTGTAGCCGGCAATGATGAGCTTTGGCTTTTCTTTTTTAACCTGATCTTCAATTTGATTAAAATCCAGCCTTTGAGTTTCAAGATTTAAGCTGTAAAAAACAGATTCAAACAAAAAGCCTGAAAAATTAACAGCTGAACCATGAGTTAAATGCCCTCCATGAGAGAGATCAAGCCCCATGATTTTGTCTCCCGCTTTCAATTCAGCTAGCAAAACCGCCATATTGGCTTGAGAGCCAGAATGAGGCTGAACATTTGCAAAATTCACTTTAAAAAGTTTCTTTAACCTTTCTATAGCCAGGCTTTCGCATTCATCTATATACTTACAGCCGCCATAATATCTTTTGCCGGGATAGCCTTCCGCATATTTGTTTGTCAGCAAAGAGCCTTGAGCTTCACAAACCGCCGGTGAAGTGTAGTTTTCTGAAGCGATAAGCTCCAAGCCTTCCTTTTGCCTTTTGGATTCCTGTTCTATCCAATGAAAAATTTCAGGATCTGTTTTCTTTAAATTTTTGTTTTTCAGTGACTCTTTATTTTCCATGCTTTTTACACTAGCTTGTTTCAGAATAGAAAACAAGTCTTACCTGTTTATACTGTTGCAATTTTCATTTATACTAATCCTGCTTGAAAATTCATGGTTTTATAGAAGAGAAAATACATGAAAATTCAAACCAGATTAGATAACTTTTTTGCTTTTTCTCAAGACAGATCACAAGCAAGCGGAAATCTCATTCAAATCAATCTATATTTTATAAACTTTCTTTCTATGTCCAATTTTAATAACAAAAACAGTTACAATGTCTTTTTCAACAGAATAAATAATACGATAGTTGCCTACACGTAACTTCATTAAACCTTTTAAATTTTGCTTTAAATGAGTTCCAAAATAAGTAGGGTTAATCTTGAGCTTTTCTTCAATAGCTTTTTTTATTAGATATTTCATTTTTTTTGGTATTTTTTTAAGGTCTTTTTGGACTGACTGTTTATAAACAATTTTCCACATTTATTTTTCTTTCCATATTTTTTTATGTGAAATTACAGATTCTTTTTCTCTTTCTTTTGCAATGTTAGAAAAATAAAGATCTTCTTCTATCTCTAAGGCTTTTTTTGTCAGATCAATCACAACAGAAGATAAAAAAGGAGATTTTCTAATTTTCCTTAATTCTTCTAGTTGCTTGTATAAACTGTCATCTAAAGTTAAGTTGATTCTTTTTTTATGGCTTGGCATGGTTTAAAGAGTAACACTGCTACATCACTAAGTCAAGCAAAATAAAAAAACCGCTGAAAAAAGGGAATTATACTTTTGATACAGCAAAAATCTTATGACAGCTTTTAAATACAGGGATTTCAGGAGGTTATTATGAGACAGAAACAGTAAGATTTTAAGTGTATATGAGCTTAGAGCCGTTTGCTTCAGAAGGATGTAAATTCCTCATTCATAGCTTATTTTAAACTTTATTTTGCTGTGTTAAAAGTATAGTTCCTTGAAAAAAGCCTCTTGAAAAAATCTTTTTTATAAAATCGGGAATTATATACTTGACTCCCCAAACTTCAAGGCTTTGTGGCTTTTTCTCTGAA
>JAPPIY010000092.1:1977-2207 GCA_026914095.1 Oligoflexia bacterium | reverse complement strand
CAATATAACAGTCTACTAACTTTTACAAATAGAAAATAAAGCCATAATTTTTAAACAAACTCCCTATCCAAAACTGTTCGGTATTCGGCATTTCGGCGGTTTCTTTTGTAAAAAACTAACTTAAAAGCCCCTGATTCACAGTTCTTTTTTTGCTCTTTATATTTATAGCAGTTTTTATCTTTAGTTCTAAGGGATTGAAAAACAAGAGCTAATGGCTTTAAGCAAGACAA
>JAPPIY010000092.1:0-1967 GCA_026914095.1 Oligoflexia bacterium | reverse complement strand
ACTTTTTAGACAAAAAAACCGCTTTGTGTTTGGCAAAGCTGGACAAAAGGAGATTTTTTATGACAAAAAACAAACTGCGCCGTCCTTTAAAACTCACGCAAGATATTGTGTTTAAAAGTTTTTTCTCAAGGAACAAACAAGTTCTTATGGCTTTCCTTAAAAACTTCCTCCCTATTTCTGATAAAATCACAGACATCACAATCCTTAACCCAGAAAAAAGAGATAAAGAAAATAAACTTGATTCTATGAGTCATTCCCATAAAAACAGGAATCCTCAAAACTCAAACCAAACACATGAAAACATAAACTCTTCAGAGTTTCTCTCTCAAACAGAGCCAAACGACTCAAACAACACCTCTGACAAACAACAAACATCAACGCTCACCAATAAACAAGAACACCTTTCAAACCCTAAAAACCAGCTAGAGCTAAAAGAAACTTCTGTCTATCCAAAAAGACTCAATAAAAAACAAATTGTGTTGGACTTAAGAGTAAAACTCAATACAGGAGAAAATATCAATGTAGAAATGCAAACTATTTCTCAAAAACATTTCCTAAAAAGAATCCTCTTTTACTGGGCTAAGCTTTACAGCCAGGATTTAGAAAAAGGAGAAGATTACAATAAAATCAATCCCGCTTATTCCCTTATTTTTACCACCTTTCCTGTTTTAGACAAACAAATTACAGACTTTATAAGCTCTTTTTCTATCAGAAGGGATAAAAAGCCTTATCACTTATTTAATGAGGATTTAAAGATAGTGATAGTGGAGCTGAGTAAATTAACTAAGTCTTGTAATGATTTGCTTGATTTAAAGGAGAAATGGTGTTATTTTCTAAGAGAGTCTGGAAATATAACAGAAGAGGACTATAAGTATTTATCAAGAGATGAGGAAATGAAGATGGCTTTGAAGCATTTTAATAAGTTA
This sequence comes from Oligoflexia bacterium, assembly GCA_026914095.1. Taxonomy (GTDB): domain Bacteria; phylum Bdellovibrionota; class Bdellovibrionia; order Bdellovibrionales; family UBA1609; genus JACOND01. The sequence goes on along the minus strand of JAPPIY010000092.1, from coordinate 1,041 downwards.
TCAAAAGATGAAGAGTTATATCAAGAGGAGCTAACTAGGCAGATTTCTTTAGTAGCTTATAATTTAGACAGACAAGGCTTATGGGATGAGGGGATACAGAAAGGCTTACAAAAAGGCTTAAAACAAGGTAAAACTCTAGGAAAACAAGAAGGCTTGGCTCAAGGTGAATTTAACAAACAAAAAGAAATCGCTTTAAATATGTTGAATAAGAATTTAGAAGTATCTTTTATTTCTGAAGTGACAGGCCTATCCGAAAAAGAAATCAAAAAATTAAACAACGGCCCCTCTCAATAAGCTATCAAAATTAAGAAAACTAAAAATATATATTGATCCTATTTGAAAATTCAAGGTTTCAGCTGGATTCCCGCTTACGCGGGAATGACAAAGGCAATGGAAAATTTACACAAAGGCAACGGAAAATTTACACAGGATTAGTACAAATTTTAGTATAAATTAAGGGGCTTTTGAATAATTGACTCTATTAAAAATGAGAGAGAAACTTATTGATTAAAACCTTAATTTGCTTAAATAAATCTTTCGCCTGCTGTAACGCTAAATCAGAAGACTGAGAATGAGGCGCAAAACTTAAATTCTCTAATTTTTTAAAGAGCGCTGAAAATTCATCAGAATATTTTTCATTTAGACTGGGAGTTAAAGCCTTTAAAGCCTGTCTCCAGTCAGACAGCGAATCTTGTATCTGAGAGGAAGATAAAACATAAGTTCCTAATTGTATCATATTGATACAAGCTTTTTGCCAGTCTTTTTTATCTAATAACGCCTGTATCATTAAAAACTTATCATTCACTTCTTCTTTTAAAGATTTTTCCTTATTTAACATAATTTTTTTAAGGAAAACAGCGACTAGAGAAAAAACAAAAAAACAAAAAAGAGCAATCCAAAAACGAATGAAATTCCTATAAGTAATAAAAGAAGGCCAATAAAAGGACTCTAAAGGAGCATGACTGAATAGATTTGTTTCTGCTGTATCTTCTGTTGTATTTAAAAATGATTCCCCTAAATTGTTATTAGATTCTCCTTGTT
>JAPPIY010000041.1 GCA_026914095.1 Oligoflexia bacterium | reverse complement strand
CTGTAATTTTCTATAGCTCTTTTCCAATTTTTATTTTTTTCATAAAGCAAGCCTTTTAAATAAAATGTTTAATAGCGATCATATTTTTTACTTAAACTAAAATTTCTTTTATAATAAAACACGGCGCTGGGCACATCATTTAAAGCGTCAAAAATAACACCGGCATTATACCAAAAGTCATGAGACTTGGAATCTTGAGGGTAGCTTTTAGCAAAAGCCACATAAGCGTCTGCTGCCTTTTTATAAAATCCCAGCTTTTCATACAAGACAGCCAGAAACTCTTGAGATTTTTTACGGTTTTTTTGATTGCTCTTCCCTTTGTAAGTTAAAACGCTGGAATACATGGGGATCGCCCTTAAAAAATCTCCCGCCTTCTCAAAATTCAACCCCGCATTGTAAAAAGCTATCACAGCTAGAGGAGAGCTGGGCTTGGAGCGGGCAAATTTTTCATAAAGCAAAGCGCTTTCCCTATATTGTTTATCCAAAGACAAATCCTGAGCCTTCTTAAATGAAATTTGCTCTAGCACAGAATTAACCTCTTTTAACAGCTCTTTATCCACATTCCGGTTTTGCGCCAAGCTTAAAGCCAGCTCTTCTAAAGCTTTATAATCCTTATTTTTATTATAAATCTCCAATAAAACCGAACCTACATTGCTGGCTAGCTTGTGAGTGGGATACTGCTCAAACAACCGTCTAAAAAACTGAGCCGACTGGGAAAATTGATTGAATTTATAATATAAGGCCGCCATTGTATACAAAACAGAAGCTGTGTTTTTAGCTGTTGGAAATTTAGAGATGTAGCGATTCGCCACTTTTATAAAACTTTTAATCACTCGTGGCATCTCCACAGCCTGCGTTTCTCTTCCCACTATTTTTTTTATAGCGCTATCCTTAGGCAAAGCTTTCTCTAAAGCTAATACCTGATTCAAATAAGCTGGTTTAACATACTTGCTGTTGGGAAAAAGGGAGAGCACCTCTTCATAAGCTTTCACGGCAGAAATATATCTTTTTGAGTCAAATAACAGCTCCGCATGCCAAAAATACATCTCATCTAAATATTGAGAGCGCTTAAAATGATTAAAATAAATCTTATACAAATTAAGCGCCATAGCTTTTGATCTTTTAGATTGAGTTCTTCTAAAAGTTTCATGATTTTTCAAAGTGTAATTTCTAATTGTAACTTCCTGAAAACTGACAGACTTTTTAATAAGCTGTCTATCTCCTTGATTGGCCTGGACCCAAGAGCTGTTAGGGCCATAGTCTATCACCCATTCGTTGATCATTTTAACGACATTAGGAATAGAGCTGGAGCTGTAAACAGTCTCCACCACTTGATATTTATAGTCAAAAGCCTCCTTTCCTGACGGATTATGATCTATAAGGTTTTGAAATAAAACCAGCACTCCTTTAGATTGACCGGTGTCGCGATAAGCATAAGCCAGCTTTTTTAACAATCTCCAGGCCAATTTATCATCCAACAGAGACAGGAAAAAAGACTTTGCTGATGAAGGATCTTTCTTAGAGAAAGTATAAAACAAAACCAGATCTTCAGTCGCTTCATCAGTGAAAGTAAAAGTCTGATCTCTGTCGGAAACTCTCTGGAAATCCCGCCCTTCCTCAATAATCCGCTTTAAAAGGGCCAAACCGTTAGAAACACGATTGAGCTTATAAAGACACCAGGCCATCTTATAAAGAGAAAAAAAGTAAAACTTTCCCCTTTTATTTCCCGAAACTTTACCATAATAACGCAAAGACTGTTTCCAATTTTTTAACTGGAAATAATGCTCTCCCAATTGAAACCGCGCCTCATACAAGTAAAAACTTTTTGGAAAGCGCTGCTCTAACTCCGTGTAATATTTAATCCCTTGTTTTTTATCTTTTAACTGGTAAAAATTAAAACCTAAAAAGAACAAAACCTCGTCCATCCTCTTGTGCTTGGGGTAGCTTTTTTTAAAGTCTTCAAACAATTTGAGAGATTTCCTGTTATAAACTTGAGACGATCTTAGATTTAAATAGGGCTTGCTTTGCCTCAGCCCTGATTTAAAAGCCTGTAGTTTTTTTTCATAATCACTTTGAATCTTAAAAGCAATTAAGCGGGCTCTTTCCGCATATAAAGCCCCTAATCTTAAAGTCAGTTCAGCTGTTTTTTTTCGCTTTAAAAGCTTAAAAAGCTGTCTTTCCTCCTCTATCATAACCTGCTCTAATTCCGCCTCATCACTGTCCGGAGA
>JAPPIY010000263.1 GCA_026914095.1 Oligoflexia bacterium | reverse complement strand
GACCCTGTCGTCTATACTGGCGGACACAACTTTTTTACATTGTCATGCGTTTTGCTACAAACGCGTCCTGCGGATGCCTAGTGGTCAAATCCTCGTTTTAAGCCTTTTATTTATAAGTTTTTGAAGGAAGAGCCTGGATTAAAACCGGAAAACCTAGACAAGATTACTATATATCTCTTTTTTGAGGGAAATGGAATGTAGATGAAGCAGAACATTAAAAAAATTTGATATAGTAAGACAAAAAAGGGGATTTTAAAATATATCGAAGGATTTAAAGCGAATTTATCCTTTGACAATAAAGGCTCTGTGGAATATGAAGAAAAATGAGGATTAAAACACAGAGTTATGCCAATTTCGTTTGGGTTTTCCTCTTTCAGTTAAGATTCCCACTTTCTAGGGAGTTCTGGCTTTTGGGGAAAGACAGAGCATTATGGAAATTTCAAACAGAATTGATATATTTAAAAAAAATGATTTGTTTAATTTTTGCAGTCTATAAAGAAGTTAAAGATGGGTTTTTCTCTCACTTTGGATAAAAATTTAAGGATTAAATCCGTTAATAAATTAAGGCTGTTTCATGGACTTAACCATCTTTTATTTGTCCATGTCTTAATTTTAGACGGTTTTTCTCTTTATCTTCTCTACAGCCTTTTTATTTGGAATATAATAGGCTGTTTTGGCGTCAGTATAGGCTATCATAGATTATTAGCGCACAAATCTTTTAGGTCCTACTGGTGGTTTGAGCGGTTATGTATTCTTATTGGCTGTCTTTCTACTGGAGGATCTCCTATCAGCTGGGCAGGAAGCCACCGAATGCATCATGATCACCTAGATACAAAGCAAGATCCTCATTCTCCTAAAAGAATAGGCGGTTTTAAAGCGCATTTTCACCTATGGAATACAGAAGTTGGCAAAAAATATGTGTTAGACCTGTTGAAAGACAAGTTTTTGGTTTCCATCCATAAAAATTATTATAAAATATTAGCCCTTTGGATGGGCGCTCTCGCTTTAATAGACTTTCGGTTTTTAATTTATACCTACTGTATTCCCTCTGTTATAGCTTTTCATGCTTATGGTTTTGTCAATTATTTAAGCCATACTTTTGGCTATAAAAATTTTTCTATTCCAGAAGATAGCTCAAAAAATAATTGGTTTGTGAATTTATGGACATGTGGAGAAGGCTGGCATAATAATCACCATAAACTGCCTTCCAGTTATAGAATAGGCTGGCGCTGGTTTGAATGGGATATAAGCGCTTTTGTTTTAGAGAGATTTTCATTGATGAAAACACAGAAAATATCCAATCCTAAGTTAGTTTTTTCTAAACTTAGCTCAAAAATCAGTTAAAAACGGGAATTATAGGCTTTCAACCGATAACTTCTGGCAGTCTTTAACCACTTAGTCGTTCCTGAAAAAGTATAACGACTTGAATTTATTTATGGTTTTAAAGATAACTGTATTTCAAAATTCCAGTTTGAATGAGCTTTCCGCTTTCACGAGGGTTCAGTTTTCTGGGGAGAGGCTAAATTAAGTCTATAGAAAACTTCAAAACCGATCAGTATAATTCCACTTCCTAAAGATAGCAGTAAAAAACCAGCTGGCGTATTTAATCATTGCGGAAACTGAGCTGATAATTTTTTAAACAGCTCTGTTTTTTTAAATTCTTCATTTTCTTTCATATAGTCAAAAGCGGTTTTGCCTCCTGCATTTTTAACTGTTATGTCTGCATTGTGATTCAGTAGAAGTTGAATCACTTGAGGATCTATATAAGATTTTCCTATTATTTTGTTTGGAACGCTAGCAGATATTAAGGAGCTGGTTTGTCTGTGATTTTTTATATTAGGGTCGGCTCCTTTTTTTAATAACAGCTGTATTATCTCTACAGGTTTTCTTATATTAAGTGGCGAAAATTAGAGCAGTTGCCCTATTATTAAGGATGAAGGAGTTTACATCATCATATTCTAATAAGGCTTGTATGAATTCGTAGTTTTCATTTTCTCTTAAAATGGCATAAAAAAGAGCTTTTCTGTTATCTAGTTTTCCTCTAGAATCTACTTCATCTTTCAGATTATAATCCACACCTGCATCAATAAGCATTTTGACCATTCTTGGGTCATTTCCATGTTCAACTAAAAGGTGCAACATGGACTTTTTGTTATCCTGCCTCACTTCATTAACATTAGTTATAGTTTTGGTTCATGACAACTTAAGCGGTCTATTTTTGAACATTTTTAATAATAACAT
>JAPPIY010000208.1 GCA_026914095.1 Oligoflexia bacterium | reverse complement strand
AGTCATTTTAACAACTTAACCCCTATCATAATGGGCTTAAGTTGTCATGAACCTAGTTTTTAATTGATTTTCTAATTCTTGAGGGGTTGCCAATCGCCAAAATTCCTCTGTTAGATAAATTGGAATTTGAGTCTTTTCAGGTTGATCTGCTGTAGTAATATCAGTTGAAGGCTTTGAAATAGCGCTAGTTTTAGCAAGGCCGTTTTTTTTGTCAAACCTGTACAAATAATAAGCCGCATAAACCAATCCAGCTAGAAGTAATAGGGTAATCAAGGACTTCATAGGAACACTATTTTATCAATTTTATGATATATTTGCAAAAATATAAAGCTATTTTGCGCATTATTCAGAAAATTGATCCGATAATTTTTTAAACAGCTCTGTTTTTTTAAACTCTTTGTTTTCTTTCATGTAATCAAGGGCATTTCTTCCAAAGTCGTCTTTAGCCGTGATGTCCACATTATGATCCAATAGCAGTTGAATCACTTGAGGGTTTATATAGGATTCTCCTGTGAATAGATTGGGAGCGCTGGCAGTTATCAAGGCATTAGCCGATATTGGCGGAAGGATTTTTATGTTAGGATCAGCTCCCTTCTCTAAAAGAAGCTGAACTATATTTATAGAGACCCTATTGTAAACAGCTGTTATTAAAACGGTTGCTTTGGTGTTAGCAAAGGAATTCACATCGTCATATTCCAGCAAAGCCTGAGTGAATTCAAAGGCTTGCTCTTCTCTGAGAACACTATAAAAAAGAGCGGTTCTATTGTCTAAATCTCCGTTGTTATCTGTTACTTCATCTTTAAGCTTATAATCTACACCGGCGTCAATCAGCATTTTGACCATTTCTGGATAGCTTCCATGCTCAACTAAAAGGTGTAGCATGGATTTTTTATCATCTGGCCTCACTTCATTGACACTGCTTATAGTTTTTAATTCTTGCTCTAATTCTTGAGGAGTTGTTGTTTTCCAAAAATCTTCTGTTAGATGAGGCGGAAGAATTGGAGTTTCAGCCTGCTGAGCGTCGCTCTCTATTGTTTTAGCAGGCTGTTCTAAAGCCATGGCGGATTTGACACCGCTGTTTTTTTTGTCAAACCTGTATAGATAATAGCCCGCATACACAAGGCTAGCTAAGAACAATAGGACAATTGTTAGATATTTCCACATAAACTATACTATAAATTGGATGCTTTCATTAAATACAGTCAAATGAGATTTTCTCTATTTTTGCGGTTCAAGTCAAATATTTTTGTTTGAAAGCTTTTTTTAAGTGGGAATGGGAAGATTAAAAGGCTTAAAACAATCCAAGATACTAAGTGGATGACTTAGCTAGAGGTTTTGGAGCTTTTTTGGGGAATTTATCTTAATCTTGTATTTAAAGGCTTTGTTGAAAATCTTGGCTGGTTAAATATTATCCAAAAAAACAAAAAAAGCCTTGACTCAGCCCGCTGAGTTTGTAAATTAGTAGCCTGTTTTTGTTCTTTGAAAATTAAATAGTCATTGTTCGGGACCTGCGAAGATATTTTCTTCAATGGTTTTTATATATTTATTCGTATTTACGCCGATCAAGCGCAATTTTTGGCTTTTTTAGGGATTTCTGCTTTTTTTGGCAGGTTAAAATCTTTAAAAATTGTAGAATTTTCTGTTTTTGAAGCTAGCCTTTAAAAATATAGAAATTTCAGGCGCATAAAGTTTCTAAAAATTCAGGGATTTTCATTTTTTAGAATTAAACTTCTTAAAAAGTGTTAAGTCTCTCTTGTAGAAATTAGAGTGTGCTTTGTGTTATTAAGAGTCTAAAGCTCTTTAAAAACGCTAGGTTGCTCTCTTTGAGAGCTTCTAACTTCTAAAAATTGCAAAAGATCGGTGAATGTAAGAGTCTTAATAAAATTCTTCAAGATTTAAGTGGAGAGTTTGATTCTGGCTCAGGACAAACGTTGGTGGTGTGCTTAATACATGCAAGTCGAACGAGAAAGTCCCTTCGGGGGCAAGTACAGTGGCGAACGGGTGAGTAACGCGTAGATAACATGCCTTTAGCTGGGGGATAGTCAGTCGAAAGATTGAATAATACCGCATAAGACCACAATATCTGAGGATATAGGGGTTAAAGATTTATCGGCTAAAGATTGGTCTGCGTCCGATTAGCTTGTTGGTGGGGTAAAGGCCTACCAAGGCGATGATCGGTAGCTGGTCTGAGAGGATGATCAGCCACATTGGGACTGAGACACGGCCCAGACTCCTACGGGAGGCAGCAG
>JAPPIY010000290.1 GCA_026914095.1 Oligoflexia bacterium | reverse complement strand
CTCCCTTACCTCTTCAGGAGCTTCTGTAAATTTAAACAAATTCGCCGCTACCGAATCAATCTTAAAGCTCGTTCCATATTCTTCCTTGTAGTTCTTATAAGTCTCTACAAAACTATTCATTCCCAATAAACCTTGCTGGGTATGCCAGCCTTTAATAGCTCCTTCCAAAGCTCTTTGCTCTGCTCCTCCTGTCCAGAATTTAAAATTCTCCTTAAAACAATTGTGTATCTCAAGGCTGTCGGAATACATCTCAATCAAACGCATGACATTAACCCCGTCAAGTTCCGCTTTACCCTCATAAGCTAAGCCCAATGAATTGTAATACTCCTGAGCTAGTCCGCCCATCTTAGCTGTATATCTCTCCACATAAGGAGCAATAAAGCCTGCATAGACCTCATCATTTCCGTCAAGATCTTCGTATAAACCCTTATCCATTTTTTCCACCATATTGAAAACAACATCACGGTCACCTTTATATAGCTCCCATGCTCCCAGGCGGTAATCTTCTGTTGCATCGATAACACCACGCTGGAGGCTTTCTGTTATCGTTCCAATATCTCCCGCTCTAACAACCCCTAATCCCGCATAAGCTCTTATCTGATTCTCTATATTGCCCACATTCTCCCAATGAAGCCTTATCGCCTCCTCCGCTTGCTCTATCTTATACCCGGATAAACCCCGCTTTCTTCCCTGCTTATAGAGATCAAGCTCAATCTCCAGTCTGATTAAATCCAATTTATCTAAATTCAAACCCGTAATAATTCTAGCAGGACCAACATATTCTAAAGTTTGCCTTCTAAAATCTATATGTTTTCGGACATTTTCCTCATCAATAAAAGCCTGCCAGTCAAACTGATCCATGTTTTGATTGATAGGATATTCAATTAAAACCTGAGCTTGAGCCTGAAATAAAGCAGAATAAAAAAATAAAAAAATAAAAAACAACCTCATCCGATCACCTCTTACCAAAATTATAAAAGCTATTTTTTTAATAAATCAAGATTTTTCTGTTAAAATCTTTAATTTTTAAGGCTTTCCTGCATATTTTCATAAGAAATGAGAAAATTTTCAAGCTTTTCCGATATTTCTTCTTTTTGCTTGGGATATTCTCTTTCAAATTCGTTAATTATTGATTCTATTTGCAGTAGGGCTATTGTAAAATCCTTAATACCTTTTAGATTACCAATTTCGTTTTGTAGAAACTCAAAAGCGGGATAATTCTCATCAGACTCGCTCTCTTTACGCAGTTGTGCCACATACCGCCCCATGTCTTCAGCAGGGTTTCCCCAAACTTCTCTTAATAACTCTTTGGTTTCCGGACTATCATCCCAGAGGATTAAAGTCTCGGAAAACTCGAATTTCAACCCAATATTCAATAGATTCAAGCGAATAAACTCTCTTAAAACTATTTTATGACTCTCTAACTGCTCCTCTGACAGTCTCTCCTCTTTTTCCGGCAAAAGAGCTTTAATAAAAGAATTTGGAATATCCAGTGGATCGCTCAAAGGGTTAATGATTTCTATATCTTCAAACCACTCAGTTAATGCATTCACAGAAATGGAAAAATACTCTTGATCTCTTCCTAGTTGTATTAAAGCCATAAGCCGCAGTTTATCATTTTCCTTTTTGTTTTCTCCTTGTTCCCTCAAATACTCCGCCACTTCAGGCAATCCCTCTCCTATCTCTCCCAAAACACGGACAGATGTCTCTCTTAAAGTCGGAATCTGGCCTTCATCTATCACTCCTTTTAGAACATCCATTGCTGATTTTTTCAAACTTTCATCCGTGCTTAAAAAAGCCCTTAGAGCCTTTATGGAAGATTCCCTTACTTTAACAGAGTTTCTCTCATCCGTTATAGCATTTAATAAATCCTTTATTAAAGTCTCCTCTTCAACAGATCTAAGCAGGTTAAAAGCTAAATGTCTTTCCCTTTCATTCGTTGAAGACAGGATACTAACCAGCTCCCTTGTCAATACATCTCTGAGAGCAAAATTGGAAACAAAAGAAAGAACTCTCACCCCTTCCTCCTCTTCAAAAAAGTAATTCCAAGCGTCCAATCCGCTCCTAAGACCTCCTGTGGCCATAAGCAAAGCGCCCAGTTTTTGCCCTGTAAGGCTTATATGGGTTAGACGGCCAACCGTTAAAGGAATAGACAGAGCGGGTCCCACAGCAGGGACAAAAAACAAAACACCTCCTGCCAAAATGACAATGCCGTCCAAAGCTAAATTCACATAAAAATCCTTATCCAA
>JAPPIY010000280.1:1995-2250 GCA_026914095.1 Oligoflexia bacterium | reverse complement strand
GCTGGTTGGTTTATCCAGTCCCTGCTTTCAAAAAAACAAAGGGTCTCTTTCAAAGAGACCCTTTGTTTATCTTCCCTTCCCCTAAAGCCTCAAATAATAGGAAAGCTGATTTGTCCCAACTTGAAAGGACAAAACCCGAAAGCAAGGGCTTTCATTTAACCAAACCACCGCTTTTTTTATTTTGTTAAAAACCAAGCCAAAGTCCCGCTAGTTCCTCCATTGTCCTATTAAATCCTTCTATTTCCTGCCTATGCC
>JAPPIY010000280.1:0-1985 GCA_026914095.1 Oligoflexia bacterium | reverse complement strand
GAATCACGCGTTGATAAAAACTCAAAATCAAGCCCTATCTCACTTATAGAACTCTAATCACGCGTTCCTCATTTTTTGAAAAAATTAGATATTGCACATGATCTTTTTATCAAATTGAGAGAGTTTTTTATGCTTTGTTTCAAAAAATATTCTTATAAACCCCTTTATTTATAAGACTTTTGTCTGTGTTTTAGAAATATACAATTGCCTATTAACATTTTTCATAGATTGAATTATAAGGGTAGGAGCTTTTTAGAAGGAATTAACAAAAAACCGTTTAATCTAGGAAATAACTGAGGATTTCCTGTTCCCATTGCTATTGAATGAGGGGCTTCTATATCAAGATTAACTTTAATTTCAACAGGAGATATAGCTTCAACTACTCCTATTTGTCTATTAGCTATATTTTCAATAGGTGTTGTCATTTCTCTGATTCTTCAGAACTGTCTTTTTGTTCTGTGTTTAATTGTCCTCTTTGTTTCTGAATCTCAAGCATTCGTTTCATTGATTGATCAATCGCTGATTTTGGTAGATAGTATTTTACTAGGTTTTTTATATCTGCTAATTGAGGTCCTACTAGAATTGAAATTTGTTCTTTCTTTGAGCTTTGTTCTTTACAGATATATAAGTTTATTTTTGGAGTGCAATCGTAGGAAATTATTACAAGATGAGTTGAAGGAATTGTCAGCATATCTTCAATAATTCTATTTATATGTTCATCTGCAAAACCGTAACCATAAGTAACTAAAGTTGTATTGGGTCGACAAATTGATGTGGCAAAGTCTCTAAAAAGTTCAGAATAAGGATAGTTAGTTGTTTGCCACTCTTTTGCAGAGTTAGGATAAATAAGACAGTGCTCATTTGAAGAGGGTATGTTTTTAGTCTCTCCAAAAGGCATGGCAACTCTTTGGATTCTATTATTTTTATAATGCCAATCTAAAGAGCCATGTAATTTTGTAAAATAAGCAACCCCTTCTAAATATCTAGGTTCTCCTCTGATGCCAGGTGGGTTATAATGCATATCTATATTTAAGCGAGAAGCACGAAATATAGGCTCTATATGACCAACAAACCTATCTATCAACCGAAGCCCTGTTAAATCTGCCCCCCATTCAATAACTCTATCATAGTTTGTTGTAAAAATATGAAGCCTTTCCCTTGAAAGTGTGCGACTGGCAAAACTCATTAAAAAGGGTATTAGATATTCTTCTACTGATTTTTGTTTATTAAGAAGCTCTTTTTCTACTGAAAGAACTTGATTTATAAAACTCTTTAAAACTGTATTCTTATTATCTTCTAATTTTTTGATTTTATTTTTTAATTCTGTATTATTATTTTCTGTATAAACTTTTAATCCTGCTAAAAGAGCATTAACTACATTTAAGTTATCTTCTATATTTGGTGATTTTCTTCCATTTTGCTCTGCTAATTTTTTTGATGCTTCTTCTATCTGTTTAGAAAATATATCAAATTTAACAGTTTCCATAAAATTTATCTTTTTATCAGAGGCAATTTTTGCTTGAGAAATAGTAAGACCACTCCCAATTAAAAGGTTCAACCTTTCACTTTGAAATAGAGCTGTAAGCCACGGTTCAATCTTTTTTCTTAAATCTAAATGAGTTTTTGTTGTTTTGTCAGAATCTTCATGAGAATTTGTTGTTTTAAATTTTTCATCGTTCCATATTAGTTTTACATACTCAGGATCACTACTAACTTTTAAATAGTTTGTTTTTTCTTTATTATTGCTCATTTTTTAATTTAAAGATATTCTACTTATTTTTTATTTTGCCTGAAATTTCATGATGCGTCAAATAACATTGATAACAATATCTTATGTAATTTCCTTTAAAAACAGACTTTTTTACGATTTCTAATCAAAATAATCTGAGCTTGTAAGAATTATAAAGCCTTAATTGACAAAATCCTTTGTTTTAAAGTCTTATGACGCAACAGCTATAAGGAACTTTAAGGAGGAGCTTATGAGC
>JAPPIY010000200.1 GCA_026914095.1 Oligoflexia bacterium | reverse complement strand
GGGGTAACCTTCTTTTTAATTTACAGGCAAATCGCTCCGATTATCATTGGAAAAATGGGACTTATAAGAACTATAAGAAAGAAGGAACAAAAAACTTTCTTGCTTTTTTAAATAAAAAGGACTTTCTGAGATCCGTTTATATTCCCCTCTCTTTTCAATTAAAAGCAGGAATGAAGGTTTATGTTCAATTACAAAACAACAAGCGAATAGATCTTGGAGCCATTTCGCCTTTATCTGCTTATAATAAGATTTTTGTTTTGTATGTTGATCACATATCAGGAGCAATGATTTCTTCTGGTACTCATTTTTTTATATATCTGTTAAAAAAAAGTTTAAAAATAGGAAAGAGAGGAGAGTTATTTGTTGATAATTACAAACTAGGACAAGTTATCAGTGAACAACTTTACGGGGAAGACATATTAAAATTTATACCTGACGTTGGATACTCTAGCACTTTCTTAATGCTGGGGCCTCAAGATTCAGTAACAGAGGCAGATTTTCCAAAAGAGTTTTCTGTTTTTATAAGTTATCAGACAAAAGATGGGCATAGTTTTAAAAGTTTAATTCCTGATTGGACTTGTAGAAAAGAGAGACAAGAAATCAATTTAGATTTGCCTCATTTTGAGCCTTTAAAATTGTAAAGGTGATGTTTTTATATGTATCTGGTTTGAAGTTAGACTATAGAATGGCTGAAAGCTATCCTATGGTAAAACTTATGTTTGAGCTTTTGAATTTTCTTTTCCAGTGAAGCTATAATCTTGAAGATTATACTGATTGGATTTGAGTTTTGAAGTTTGTTCTGGAGATTCCCGCATTTTGCGCGGGAATGACTGTTATACTAAATTTTCAAACACGATCAGTATAGACCTTTGATTTGATCTTTTGATTTTTTCAAATTTTTTTAGTAAGACTATACTTATGAAGCCGCATTTTTTTAATAAAACATTAAAACTGTTTAGAGAATAAGAAAATCAAAATAAAACGATAATTGTAGGAGTGTCTGGCGGTTTAGATTCTATTGTCCTTTTTGATCTTTTAAAAGAGCTTAGCCAGCCTTGCCAATTAAAACTTTATATCACTCATATACATCATGGAGACAGCTCTCAAAAAAAAATAAAGAATTACAGAGATAAAGCGAAAAAATTTGTCTCAAATTTGTCCCAAAAAGATAATTTTGAGTTTTTAAGCCCTGAGCCTGCAAATAAAATATTAAAAAGTGAAGAGGAATTTAGAAAATTCCGCCATTCTTACTTTAAAAAGTTTCTCAAGCAAAAAAAAGCAGATTTAATAGCCTTAGCTCATAATCAAGACGACCTATTGGAAACAAGGCTTATTCAGTTAATTAGGGGGTGCGGGCGGAAAGGCTTAAGCAGTATGTCTTATTATGAGCCTCCTTACTTACGGCCGCTCCTTTTTTGGACAAGAAAAGAGATTAACAGTTATGCTCTCAAACAAAATCTGAAATGGCAGGAGGATCCCTCTAATAGAGAGAACCGCTTTTTAAGAAATTGGATAAGAAATAAATGGCTGAAAGATTTAGAGCATAAAAGACAAGGAGCTGTAAAAAGCTTAGCCCGCTCTTTAGAAGCTTTAAGCGCATGTAAAACAAAAGACTTGCAAATATATATTGACTCAAAAGGAATTAATAGACAGCTTTTAATGGTGTTGCCTGCAAAAGAGAAAAAAAGAGCGCTAGCTTTTTATATGAGAGAAAATTCTCTTTCTAATTATGGACAATCTCATATAGAGGAGATACTTAAACATAATGACCGCGCGCAAAAAACTTTTTCTATACAGCTGTTAAAAAGAACATGGTCTTTTACAAAAGACTATATTACAGTCAAATAAGCAGTTGTACTAATTTTGTTTGAGTTTTCCTGTGTTTTTCCTTCTTTAAAACCATGAATTTTCAAACAGAATCGGTATAGCTTTGAGAAGCTTTACATATTTTCTTTTATGGATTATTATAAATTTGTAATGAATGTCAATATAGCAAGATCAAATCTCTTAAGTTAAAAGATGGAAATTTTAAAACTTCTGAAGTTTGTTTTTTATTTTGTTTTAACCTTTTTAGCTTTTTTTATAATTGGTTTTTATTCGTATTACAAATACAAATATCCTGAATACCCTAAGATTAATAGCGAGTTTTATAATTGGTATTCAAAAGATATTATTTTAAAAACCGGCGGGAATTTAGCTCCGCCTCAGGAGAGGCTTCAACACTTTCTAAATTTTCCTGTTGAAAAAGACAAAAAAACTATTCGTATAGGCGCTTTTGGAGATTCTCACAC
>JAPPIY010000167.1 GCA_026914095.1 Oligoflexia bacterium | reverse complement strand
GGATTTTAATGAAAAATAGGCACAATTAAATGGGCTACTGCGGTAAATATCAAGCGCGGTCTTTTTTTATGGAAAAATTATAGAGCGTTTTGTCAAATATTTTATAATCCTCATATTGCAACAGCTTATAAAGCTCCTGTCTGGTTTGCATCTGAGGCAGTAAATCTTTTTGTTGATCTTTAAACAGCCTATCTAAGCCCTGATCCACCGCTTTAAGAGCCAAACGCCAGGCGCTGACAGGATAAATCACAACATTATAAGCCAGTTTTTTAAAAGTCTGATGAGAGATGATTTCTGTTTTGCCAAATTCTGTCATATTTGCCATAAGCGGAGTGGAAATTTCAGTTCTAAAAATTTCAAACTCCTTCACGGACTGCAAAGCTTCTGGAAAGATTATATCAGCCCCCGCTGAAACATAAGCCTTCGCTCTTTCCAAAGCCGGATCCAAGCCCTCCACTCCTCTGGCGTCTGTTCTGGCAATAATTAAAAAATTGTTGTCTTTTCTAGCTTTAACCGCTGTTTTGATTTTTAAAATCATATCTTCAACCGAGATTAAAGTCTTTTGATCCAAATGGCCGCATCGTTTTGGAAAAGTCTGGTCTTCTATATGAAAAGCCGACAAACCTTTTTTCTCTAGCTCATAAACCGTTCGGGCTAAATTGCCGGCCCCTCCAAAACCAGTGTCCGCATCCACAATAGAAGGCAGTGAAGAAAATTGTGTAAAACTTTCCGCAAGATCAACAACTTCAGTTAAACTGGTTAAACCCACATCCGGCCATCCCTGAAGGCTGGAAAGCACAGCTCCCGAAACATAAATGCCGTCAAAGCCTTTTTGCTCAATCAAACGAGACACTAAAGGAGAAAAACTTCCAACAAAACGGAGACAAGAAGACTCCAACTGCGCTTTTAGTTTTTTTCTTTTCTCTTGAGCTGAAATTGTTTTAAAAATCATTGTCTTAATTTTTATTTATAACAGTCTTTTAAATAAGACAAACAAATTATACCGATCCGGTTTGAATTTTCCTCCCTTCCGTCACTCCCGCGAAAGCGGGAGCCTAGTTGGAACCTGAAAATTCAAACAGGATCAGTACAAGGAAACAAATTTTTTCAGAACCGGCTATTTTAGGGCCGACTGCTGAAGCTTGCGTAAAAGATCGCCAAAGGAGCCGCTTGTCATAAAAACAGCTATGTCACCCGCTTTTATTTTTTTTCTAAGATCTGTTTCTAAATCTTGAAAACTGTTATAAGCAACAGCTTGCTTTCCTCTCTGATGTAAATCCTGAACCAATTGCTCAACAGAAAATCTTTTATCCTCTGAAATTTTAGAGCTGTCATAAGCCGGCGCTATAAAAATCAAATCGGCCGGCAAAAAAGAAGAGATATAATCTTTTTGAAACACATTCAAGCGGGAAGTGAAAGAGCGCGGCTCAAACAAAGCCAAAAGCCTTTGATGGGGATAGCTTTCCTTTAAAGCTGATAAACCCGCTTGAACAGCTGAGGGATGATGGGCAAAATCCTCAAAAATTTTAACAGACTGCCACTCAAACTTAAATTCCAATCTTCTCTGGAGGCCTGTAAAAGCTCTTAAAGCCGATAAAATATCTGAAACCGGCCAATTTAACTTCTTAGCCAATACAAAGACAGCCAAAGCATTTAAAGCATTGTGCTTTCCCAACAAAGAGATAGAACAATTATAAAACTCATCTTTGCTATAGATTTCAAAACACTGCTGCCTGTCTTTTACCGTTCTGTTTTTTATCCTCCAGTCTCCTTGATTCCATCCATAAGTTACAACATCAGCCTTGCAATGTTTAACAACTTCTGAAGCATAGGGATCCTCCGCGCAAGCCACTAACAAGCCTTCTTTAGGGATTTTTTGAACAAACTGACAAAACAATTTTTTAATTTGATCTAAATTTTTATAAATATCTCCATGATCAAACTCTACCCCTGTTAAAAGAGCGTAAGCAGGATTGTAATAAAGAAATTTAGGCTGTTTTAAAAAAAAACTGCTGTCGTATTCATCTCCCTCAAGAATAAAATAAGAAGAATCTGTCACACGAAAAGAGCTGGGAAAATCTTTAGCCACAGCTCCTATAAAAAAACTGGGATTTTGATTTGTTTTTTCCGCCACATAAGACATTAAAGCTGAGCAGGTGCTTTTGCCGTGGGTTCCCACAATAACAATATTTTGTGTTTTTGAAAGCAGGCCTGTCTGCAGAAATTCAGGAAAACTTATAATGGGAATATTTTTTGTCTCAGCCTGCGCTATTTCTACATGATGAGAGCTGATCACATTGCCCACCACAATCAACTTTATAGAATCTTTAAT
>JAPPIY010000325.1 GCA_026914095.1 Oligoflexia bacterium | reverse complement strand
TTTTTACAGATGCAAGAAAACAGTTTAAAAGGCTCAAAAGCTTGTCAATAAACTTTTTCATAAACTCATAACTGCTTAAAATTATTGTTTTTTTCATATCGTCTCTTATCTGCAATCTCACTCTAACACAATAATTTGCTTCAGCCGTGTATATAATTCCCATTTAAAGATTCTTTATGCAAAGTTAAGTCTATAATTCCCAAATTTTCAAACAGGATCAGTATAATAATGAAAAGCGGTTTAATCTTATGTAAATTTTACCTCAACTGAACAAACTTAAAACCTGATAGCAGACAACAGCAGAAACATAAGCCAACCCATTGAGCGCTAAAAACTGTGAAACAGCCAGTTTTAAAGATCGGCTTTCCTTATAAACAAGGGCTGTGGTGGAAAGGCACTGCAAGGAAAACATAAAAAACACGATAAGAGCCATCACACTGGCTGTTGTAAAAATATCAGCTCCATTAGTATGAACGGCTGTCTGCATGGTTTCTAAAAGAGAATGGCCAAGAGTATTATCTCCTGTTTTTACAACAGTGAAAATAAGAACAAGAGAGGATACAAAGACTTCTCTTGCGGCAAAAGCGGTTATTAAGGCCAGGCCAACTCTCCAATCCAGTCCCATGTTTTGAAACAAAGGCTCAAAAATTTGACCCAGTTGAGAGGCATAACTTTGTTGAATGCGCTGTTCTGGAGACAGGCCAGGAGCTAGAGGAAAATAACTTAATATCCAAATTCCTAAAGCCACTAAGAAGATTGCAGGCCCTGCTGAAGTGATATAATGTTTGGTTCGGGTGAAAGCCTTGCTGAAAATTTTTGCAAAAGCCGGCCGGCGGTAAATGGGGAGATCTAACAAAAAAGATTCTTTGTCTTTTTGCTTTACAACTAGATTTAATATCATAACAGAGATTATTCCTAAAATGAAAGAAAAAATATAAATAAAGCTTAGAGCCAGGCCAGGCTTCCATGCCGATTGTCCATAAAATAAAAAACTTAAAAGAAGAGCATAAACAGGAAGTCTGGCAGAACAAGTCATAAAAGGAGCCGAAAAATAAACTAAGAATTTCTCTTTTTTAGAGCTGATATTTCTAGCCAGTAAAATAGCTGGAATCGCGCAGGCATAAGCCGATAAAAAAGGAATAAAAGAGCGTCCGCTTAAGCCTATTTTAGAAAGAGGGCCATCCATTAAAGCCACCGCTCTTGCCAAATAGCCGGTATCTTCTAAAAGAGAAATGCCAATAAATAAAATGAAGATTTGAGGGACAAAGACCATAACAGAGCCAAAGCTGGCTAACACGCCATTAGAAAACCATTCAGCTAAAACCGGCTGAAAGGATAAAAGGGAGCGGCTTTGATCAATTAAAAAAGAAAAGCCTTCATCTATACCTGCCATAAAAGGCTCAGCCAGCCAAAAGATAGAGGAAAACAGAAAAAACATAATAAAAGCAAATAAAATAAAACCAATTTTAGGATGTAAAAAAAATCTATCCCATTTGTGAGAGTAAAAAAGATTTTCTGTTTGAGGATTGTTTTTAAACAGGGATTTTTTTATGATTTGCCGGCTCTGATGGGACACTTGATTGAATTGTTTTTCAGACCAGTTTTCCAGCTTTTTTATAGCCAGCTTTTTTATTTTTAATTCTTTAACTTTTGTGATCAACTGAAACACGCCTTCCCCCGTTAAGCCATTCACTGAGACAACAGGGGTTTTTAAATGTTGAGTAAGAATGTCTTTATTTAATTGAGAGGATTTTTTTGTAATGTCAGGCATAGTTAAGGCTATAACGAGTGGGAATCCAGCTGATTTTAATTGAAAAAACAAAGGCAGTTGAATTTCCAGCTTGCTGGAGTCCAATACTAAGACAACAACAAAGTTTTTTTTATTTTCAAAGAGAGTTTGGCAGGTGATTTGCTCATCTTCAGACTGAGCGCAAAGGCTATAAGTTCCAGGAGTGTCAATTATTTGGGAAGGGAGATTGTATTTTTTTAACAGCTCTCCCTTTCCTGTTAAAACAGTAGAGCCAGGATAATTGACCGTCTTATGTTTAAAGCCTGTTAGCCAGTTAAATAGGGTGGTTTTGCCGCTGTTAGGGGGGCCAATTAACAGAATCTTTTTTTTAGGAGCGCTCATTGAATAAAAAAGTTTTCATTATACGGGTCTGTGAATTTTTACTCCAATTGTTGTTTTCGCGCAAGCCTGTCCTCGTGGAAACAGGGACGGGGGCGGGAATCTCCAGAATAGATTTCCAGATTTGAAACAGGATCGTTATAGATTTTCAAAAATAAAACTTTAGTGATAATAAAATTTATGGGTTCATTTTATCCACTTTGATTTGGCGGGCAGAAGAAT
>JAPPIY010000276.1 GCA_026914095.1 Oligoflexia bacterium | reverse complement strand
TCAATTTCTATGACATCTAAGTGACGGCTTTCTCCAATTAAAAGACAGTCCTCACACTGATTGCAAGGCTCTTCTTTCTTCTGATTTTGACATCTCAAGCTCTTAGCTACAATTCGCGCGGTTGAAGTTTTGCCTGTCCCTCTCGGTCCTGTGAAGATCAACACAGGGTACAAGCGTTTTTGCTTTAAAGCGTTGGTTAAAATTTGTCGGACGGAGTCTTGGCCAATCAACTGGGAGAAATTTTTAGGCCGCCATTTTCTAGCTAGAACCTGATAGGACATAGTTTCTTGAGCTTAAATTTATTTGTTTTGTTTGTCTAGCCAATTGGAAAAAAGCTTTCCCATCCCTTTTGGGATTCGTATGGGGTGGGAGGCTATGTGAAAGGGGATTTTCTGTTTTTTAAGGGAGGGGTTCAATTTTTTGAGTTCGGCTAAAGGGATTTCTGTCTCAAGGGAGAGTTTTTTTAAGCTAGAGCCTCCTGGGAGGAAAAAAATATCATATTTATAAGGCGCTAAAATGACAAACTCACTCAAACCATAGGCGGAGGGGTTTTTTAAAATATGATTGACGGCTAAAATTTTAGGAATGTAAAGGGCGGTTTCTCTGGGGAAGTCAGGTTTCTTATAGAGCTTCCAAAAATTTTTTGTTTGATGTTTTTTAATAAGCCCTCTCAAGCGATTTTCTCCCATATTATAAGCCGACATAGCTAAAAGCCAGTCTTCAAATTCCAGATGGAGTTTCTGCAAATAATCAGCCGCCGCTTGAGTGCTTTTTTCAAAATCTTGTCTTTCGTCAATCCAATGGTTGATTTTTAAACCAAATTCTAAGCCAGTGGATTTTATAAATTGCCAATAACCCACAGCTTGAGCTGAGCTGACCGCTTGAGGAGACAGACTGCTTTCCACAAGACTCATAGAAACCAGCTCTTTTGGCAGGCCTTGAGAGTTAAAAATTCGTTTCATCAGCGGGAAATAACGATAAGACCTTTTTAACCACAGTTTTAAATAAGAGCTGTGGTTTTGACTAAAAAGAGAAATCCATCTTTCTATTTCTGGGTTATACACTTTTGGAAAAGGCTTTATAGAAAGCTTTTTTTTGCTCTCTTTTTGATGAAAGCCTTTTGAGAGCCTTGGATCCTCTTGAGCCATGGCCTGTGGGAAAAACAGAGTTAGAGAAAAAAGGAGATAAACTAACATCTTGTTAAAATAATTAAAAGAATCCTTCTAAACCTAGGTTATTTAGTTTTAAGGCAGAAAAGTCAAAGAATGACAAGAGGCTTCATTTTTCTGTCGGAAAATTTTTCAAAAGCATTGACTTTAGAAAATAAAATGCTAAGTTAGCTCTATCCTTAGTGTGATGCCCCTATCCTCTAGGATTTTAAAATTTATTAACACCTTATCAAGGAGGATTTATGTTAGTTTTAACTAGAAAAACCGGTGAAACAATTACGATTGATGGGGATATTGTGGTTCAGGTGGTTCAGGTTCGCGGCAAGCAGGTTCGCCTTGGAATTTCAGCCCCTAAAAGCAAAAAAGTTCAAAGGGGAGAGTTGATCTCTGTTTTAAATAAAGTTCTTATGCCTAAGCCGTCTCTGTTAAAAAGCCAGCTAAAGAGCAGTTTTTAGACGCTTTTTTGTTTTGAGTTATAACTGTCCTGTTTGAAAATTTAGTATGCTATTCCGTTTTCCTACAGTCCTGCTGTTTTTGCCTCTTCAATAAGGGTTTTGCAGGAAAAACCGTTAGACTCTTCCAGAGGGCAGGACTTTAACTCAGAATGAAGATAGGCTGTCGGGTTCTTCTTTTTCCTGTTCTGTCTGTTCCCCAGTATGACAAAGAGACTTTAAATAAACGAGATGAGAAGCCACCGAACAATCCCCCCACATAAGGCAGTCACAACCGGCTAAAAAAAAGAAAGCGCCAAAACAATAAAAAACTAAACAAAAACTCTTAAGAGAGTTTGGGCTTTAAAGTTACCTTCACGATCCCAATAGGCTAGCAGGGAATCAAATCGTGTAAATGTTCAGTGGGTAGATATCTGCTTTTTTTTCACTGCTCAGAGAAGCCCTTTTTTGATAAATTGACTATCTTAGTAAAACCAACAAAAAACCCATTTTGAAAAACTTTTTGTGTAGTGGACTGTAACTGAAAAGGCCTACTTTTCGTAATGAATTTCAAACAAAACTATAAAAAAGCTTTTTAAAGCAATCTTCCTTATTCTAGGAATCCCGGCAGAAACCCAAAAACTTGATAGGAATCCCGGCAGAAACCCAAAAACTTGATAGGAATCCCGGCAGAAACCCAAAAACTTGATAGGAATCCCGGCAGAAACCCAAAAACTTGATAGGAATCCCGGCAGAAACCCAAA
>JAPPIY010000222.1 GCA_026914095.1 Oligoflexia bacterium | reverse complement strand
GCGAGAGTTCAGGCTGATGGGATCAGTCTGAACAAATAAGGCGCAAAATTCAAATTTACATTGTCAAATCGCTCCTTTCGTTTCTTTTTTATTTTTTAAGAGGGTAAGCAAGACATAATTTTTAACCATAGGAGGTATGACATGTCTAAAAAAGAAACGATACAAAACCAACTAACAAAACTGGCTTTTCAAGAAAGCATACCATTTTGTTACGGATGTTATATAAAAGCCCCAACAGGCAGATGTGATAATTGTCAGAGTGACGATCTCATGCGTTTAATGGAAGATGTTGGCTGTGAGTGGGGAACAGAATGGGTCATTGAGGAGGTTCTTAAAAAATATTTAGAGCCTGTCAATGAAAAGCAGGTCTTTGAGCAAATGATAGAAGACTGCTATCCCACAGAGACAAAAGTCGGCTGGCTGGAGCTTGACACCATAGACACTTTAAAAACAATGTGTCCTTGTGATTGGCGCTTAGCTCAAGACGATTATATCTACAATCTGGAGCAGGACGAAGAGATTTTGAGTTTTGATAATGGCTCAACTTATTTTTGGACTTCAGACATAGAAGAGCTTTTGGAGAAAAAGCTAAATGAGAAAATAGCCGGTTAAAGTGGTTTTATAAAAGCTCAAAAAAACAGCTTATGGGGAAGGCTTTAAGAATCTTCCCTGTTAAGCCATAAAAAATTGGCGGCCTCTTGCCAGAGGCCGCCAAAAGTCAAATCCAAGGAAAACGATAGGTGCATTGATCTCCAATTTCCTAATATATCTGAATCAATCGACTATTTAGATAATACAGTTACAATGCTTCGCGACAAAGACTAAGGAATTTATTCCTTGACAAGAAAGGAACTTATTCCATTACATTAGTTGTAAGTGTAGGAAAAGTTTATGCAAACAGAAAGAGATTTAATAAAATTATATAAGAATGCACATAATTGTATGAGAAGCATAGATGGGCTTCAGCCTCAAGAAGCTCTTGACGAGCTAATGAAATATTTGTTCGTTAAACAGACATATGAAGAACAATATGGACATACAAAACAATTATTTTCTGGACAAATAAAAGATTATTTTAAAAAATTCTTAAAAAATTCTAAAGTTTTTTCAGAAACTATATGGCAAGACTATAAAATTCATTTGAGTAACAATTGTTTAGAAAAAATACATAAATTATTTTCTAATTTAAATTTTAATCAAATTAGTTTTGATGTAAGAAGTAGTGCTCTGGCAGAGTTTATTACTCCAGATATACGAAAAGGATTAGGGATATTTTTAACACCTAGTCCAGTTGTTCGAATGATAATAAATTATGTCAATCCAAATATAAAATCCAAAATTTTAGATCCAGCTTGTGGCTCTGGAACATTCTTAATAGAAGTTTTAAAATTTTTAAAAAATTCTAAAAATAAAAAAACTAACACACCTTTTCAGATCTTTGGATTTGATAAAAACCCTAAAATGTTATTGCTTGCAAAATTAAATTTATCTCATATAAAGAATGTAACATTTGATAATAAACTTATAGATTCTATAAAGCATTCACAAGAAAAAGCTTATAATTTAATTATTACCAATCCTCCTTTTGGCGTGAGTATAGATTCTAGAAACTATGATTTTAGTTTTTATAAAACTTGCCAAGACAAATATGGCTATAATTTAAAAACTCAAACTAGCGAAATTGTTTTTATGGAAAAATGTTTAAAGCTCTTAAAACCAAATGGAACTCTAGCAATAGTTGTTCCTAGAAGTATTATTACAAACAATAACCTACAAAATGCCAGAGTTGCTTTGTCAATCTATGGTTATATTAAAGCAATCATAAATCTCCCACCAGAGACATTTACTTTATCAGGCACACAAACGGCAACTTCAATTCTATTTATAAAAAAATATAAAAATAAAAAAGAATCTTTAGAATATTTAAATGTTGTTATAGGAAATGTATTTAATACTGGATATGATTCTACAGGCAGAAAAAAAAATGGCGAACAATTATCCCTCTTACCTAAGCTAATGAAGGAATGTCTAAGTAGCAAGGAAACAAAAGAAAATATCTATATTAAAAAAAATATTAGGAAAAATGAAACTTTTAAAGAAGTTTCAGATTTTTTTACTATACATAATGTTTCTAAAAATAAAGGTTCACAACTAATGTCTTTATGCCACAAAATTTGTATAGGAAAAACTCCTCCTAGAAATGCTTACTCTGACAGAGGAGCTTTCATCCTTAAAGTTGGAAATCTAACAGGCTCTGGTATCAATTGGACAGCTAGAGAAAGAAACTATGTTTTAGAAGGGGAGATAGAAAAAAGAAAAAGCTCTAAAAAAACTTTATTAGTGCAAAAATATGATATTCTTTTAACAGCTGCTGCTC
>JAPPIY010000273.1 GCA_026914095.1 Oligoflexia bacterium | reverse complement strand
CTATTCCTTTTCTTGTCGAACTCTTGAAAGACACAGACCCTGAAATAGTTTTACAGGCTATTAGGGCTTTAATTATCTTTAAGGATAGGAAAGTTATTTTAACTAAGTTAAAAAAAATGAAAACACATCCTAATGAGATTATTCAAGATATTATAAAAAAAGAATTTTTTCAAGAAAAAAGAAATCAAGAAAAAGAGACACATACACAATTTCCTGAAAAGCTAAAAAATAGAGTTGTTCTTGGAGATATAGAGGATATAATAAAAAAAATTCCTAATGAATCTATACATCTCACCTTTACTTCGCCTCCTTATTACAATGCGAGAGATTATTCTATTTATAAAAGTTATAAAGGTTATTTGAGATTTTTAACAAGAGTCTTTAAAGAAGTTTTTCGTGTCACGAAAGAAGGGCGATTTTTTGTTTTAAACACTTCTCCCATTATCATACCAAGAGCAGGCAGAAAATATTCTAGTAAAAGATACCCTATACCTTATGATATACACCACTTTTTAATGGAAATGGGATGGGAGTTTATAGATGATATTATCTGGTTAAAGCCAGAAGCCAGTGTAAAAAATAGGAATGCTGGGTTTGGACAACATAGAAAACCGCTAGCGTATAAGCCTAATACTAAAACCGAGATGGTTATGGTATATAGAAAAAAGACTGATAAACTAATAGATTGGAATATAAAGCAATATCCAACAGCTCTTATAGAAGAAAGTAAAATAAAGGATCAATACGAGACTTCAAATGTATGGGCAATAGATCCCTCTTTTGACAAAATACATAATGCCACTTTTCCCTTAGAGCTTTGCAATAGAATTATAAAATTGTATTCTGTTAAAAATGATTTAGTATTTGATCCCTTTGCCGGGAGCGGCACTTTAGGAAAATCTGCTGTTAATTTGGGAAGAAATTTCTTTTTGACGGAAAAAAAGGCTGAGTATTTTGAAAGAATTCAAGAAAATATAGGGCTATTAACAGGTCATTATAGCGGCCTAAAAGAATTTGAAGAAATGAGTTAAATATGAGTCAAAGTATATCTAAAGAAGTCACTAAGGATATTATAAAAAAACTTCTTTCTGGAAAAAATTATAGATTTGAAATAATAAAAATCATAAATTCTCAATTTTTAAATTATTGCATAGAATTTTTTCAAAAAATTGTTTCAGCTAAATTAAAGAAACAATCTATTACATTAGATTGGTATAAAGATACATTCCTTGATCAATCCCTATCATCAGAAGATATAGCTATTCATTCAGGACTAAACAAAAAAACAGTTTCTAATATGCGTAATTCAGCTACAAAAGAAATCATTATAGAAGAATCTCTAAAACATTATAACATTTTGCGTGGAATCATTGAAGATTTGATAAAAAATGCCCGAGATCAAATATTACTCTTACTATCAAATTTCAAGGGGTTAGTGTGGATTTAAATATTAATGAAAGCTTGCTTGTTATCAATGCTCTTGCAGTGAAACGCTCTGCTTTAAGAGGCGGGTCTTGGAGCTCTTTAGGAAAAAGAGTAGAAGAGCCTCTGATGAAAACGCTCTGTAAATTATACAAAGTTCCTGCCAAAAATTACAAAGCCCAAATTAAAAATAATGATGAGCGAGAAATAGATTTTTGGCTCATTAATAATAAAAATTACTATAAATGTGAAGTGAAGCTCATGGGAAAAGGGAATCCCGAAAGCGCTGATGCAGGATTAGCTAGAGGCAGTCATATATTTATTGCAGATAAGCTGTCAGAAAAGTTTAAAAAAGAATTTGATCGGTTACGAGTTCATTGGGTTGAGTTGAATTCTAAAAAAAGATTTTTACAATTTGAAAATGTTTTAAAAAATTTAAAGATTCCTTACAAAACACCTTCTCTAGTTACAGAGGCTGTTTTAGAAAATATACTAAAGATTGTCTCATAAATATTAAGAAGTATATAAAAAGCCAGCCTGCCAGACAGTTTAGAGTTTTGTTGTCCGACTGAAAATTTGTCAGTTATAGTTACAGCTATTATACTATTAAAGGTATACCAATCCTGTTCGAATTTTCCCGCTGATTTGTTCAGACTGCTCCCAACAGCTTAAACTCCTGCAAAAGCATGTCCTCGTGAAAACAGGGGTGGGAGGCAGAAATCTCATTCAGACAAGAGTTTTCAAACAGGATCAGTATATTTATGAGACTGCCTCTAATAGGTGTGACTTCTAAAAAAACAGCTCAAAAAGAATATAATATAAAAGACTTTTCTTTAACATTAAAGCAAGTTATGCTATAAACAGTCTATGGGGGTAAAAAGCAAGGTAGCGGTGGTTATGGGAAGCCCTTCTGACTTAAAAGTCATGTCAGAAGGGGTGAATTTATTAAAAGAATGGA
>JAPPIY010000048.1 GCA_026914095.1 Oligoflexia bacterium | reverse complement strand
TATTGAGTTTAACAGCGGAGATATGAATCTTTATAGGTATGTTTTTAACAGCCCAGTCAATTACTTTGATCCTGATGGGGAAGGAGTTTGGCTTCCTGCTATTGTTATTGGAGGAGCTGTTTGTGGATTAACGACTTTAGCTGGTATATTGTATGAAAACTTACAATTTAAAAAAGCCGCAGAAGAATGCGCTAAAAAAGACACTGATGGAACAATTCTCCGCAAAATAGAAGAAATGAAAAACCAACAAATTGGAAAAACTGCAATCGAATCGATTCCAATAGTTAAAAAGAAAAAAGGATTGATATGTGGTCTAAATAAATTTTCTGGTGGAACAGGCACATCTAATTTTAAATGTCCTTGTCAAAAAAAATAATTCAAATATTACATGAGACAAAAAATTTTTCATGAAACAGATCCTTATTTTCTAAAATTAAAAAAAAGAATATGTCTTAAATGGAATTGTTTATTTCTTTTAATTATTTCTTTGTATGATATATCCTATTATTTAGATGTATATTTAATATGTTTTTCAATTATAATTATAATTATATCTTTCCTATATAGAACAACTAAATTAATATCATTGCCAAACCTAGAGCTTTTTTTAATACATTTACCTCTTGGTATTTGGTATTCAATATCTTCTGTTTCTATGATTCCGTCTAAAGGCGGTTTAAAAAATTTTTTAACTGATTACTTAAATTCAATCAATGATATAATAATCCTTTGCTTTATCCTAATAACGGCAGTGATTCCATTACATACAGGTCTGATAGGACTTGCATGGGAGTTAATTCTATTTCAAAGAAAAATATTTCAAATAAGATACCTTTGCGCTAATTTTGATGCTCCTTCCGATGAATACTATACCTTACATAACCTAGTCTATAGGGGAAACACTGAAGAAATATCAAAACTGCTTGATAAAAAAAATAAAGGTATTTTAAAAGTAGCAAATTTTGATTTTTCTGAGATAGATCAATATGGCCGCTATCCTATTCATTTAGCAAAAACTCAGGAAATGGTATCTTTCCTTCTTTCAAAAAGGGTAGAAATTGATCAAGAAAATAGTTATAGCGGTCAAACTCTTTTGCATTTAGCTAGTCGCAGAGGAGATTTAAAAATGGCTGATTTTTTATTAGAAAAAGGAGCAGGTATAAATAAAAAAGATATAAGAAAGAAAACCCCTGTAGATTATGCTAAAACAGATAAAATGAGAGAATTTTTGACAGCAAACGGAGGACAAGAAACAACTTTATATAATAAATTTAAATATCTTTTCCATTTATAAAAATATATCAAGTTTAGAAATGGAGATACTTGTTAAAACAATTGAGGCAAAGAATAAAACAATGAAAAAAACTAAGGCAATTATTTCTTTTTATATTATTATTGATGGAATTGCAGTTGCTATTCTCGGCGCTATGGTTATTTCATTTTTTTTTACATGTAATGCTTTTATATTTGTAGGTTTTTACTTAAAACGTAAAGACATAAGTGAAATTCTAAAAGCTCTTTCAGATTTGGGTATGTAATAATGATTTTTCTCTATTTAAAAGATTTAAAAAAAAGTGACTTGCTTATTTGTTTAACTTTCTTTTTGTTATATACATTCCTCCATTTTTATTACTTGGTTATTGGAGAAATTGATTTTACAGATTTTATATTTAGAACATTACTTATTTTATCTTTGTTTGTATATTTGAAATCTGAATATTTATTAAACAATAACTATATTCTCTTGAAGCCTCTACACTTTTGTTTCAAATATCTTGTATATATCTGTTTAACTTTAGGATTCTTATTTGAAATTCTCCCATCATTAAGAAAAAATATATGTTTTAAAAAACAAAAAGTTACATCTTTCTTATTTCAAAAATCTTTTTCTAAAAATGATTGTAAATTTAATCAAAAAACAAATTCCTTACTTTAATTATGTTATATCTATTGAAAAAAGAAGATTTTAACTGCGCATTGAAACATAGCCCTAAACTTACTGTCATAGGTCTTGTTGTTTTCCTGCTTTCTATTTTTTTATTTTTTGTTTATACCTTTATAGCTATAGAAAACTATAACAATTATAAAATAAGACTCTTAGATATATGTTGTATTGTTATATTAAGTTTTTTTTCTATTCTTCTTATACCTCTATTCTATAAAATTCAAACACCAAAAAAAATGAAAAAAATAACTAATAATGAAAATTCATCTTACGAAGAACAAGTGAAACTTATGCCTTATGCCTGTTTATATTACATGCTTGTTTTAAATTTATTAATATTGGTTCTAATTTATTAGAGTGGATGCGAGAGGGCTTTTTTTATGCCGGATAAGGTTGGGGTTTATAGAGTGTCATTAAAGGTGAGTGATGGCTTTTTAA
>JAPPIY010000220.1 GCA_026914095.1 Oligoflexia bacterium | reverse complement strand
GTCATTTTAACAACTTAACCCCTATCATAATGGGCTTAAGTTGTCATGAACCAATATAAGAAACAAATTTTCTATGGAATTTATAAAACATATCATTCAATTTATCATTATCCGAAAAAAGTATTGGCTTATTCCTCTAATATTAGCTCTTTTAGCTTTAACTGTCCTTATTATCATGGTGGAGACAGCCCCTGTGTTGCCGGCCATTTACCCTATTTTTTAAACATGCCAGATAAAATACAAAACTCAGATCAAAATAACACTGTAGAAAGCCTAAAAGATAGGGTGGCACGGTTTTGTGAAGAACGAAATTGGGATAAAGAGCATAAACCGAAAGAATTAGCTATTGGAGTTGTTACAGAAGCCAGTGAGTTATTAGAAATTTTCCGCTTTTTATCAGAATCAGCCTGCCTTGAGGCTGTAACAGACTCTAAAACCAGACAAAAAATAAGCGAGGAGCTGGCAGACACCTTGTGTTTTATTCTTAGATTTGCCCAATTGTATCAGTTTGATCTCAGCAGTTGTTTAAAAGATAAGCTGGCTAAAAACGCTATAAAATATCCTGTCTCACCCCATTAATTCTTCCTTTACAGCCTTAAAATTTTAAGTTTTTTCTCAATTTTTTTCTTGGATTTATGAGGTCACGCTTCACGGTTGGCTATACAAAAGCGCAATTGAACACATAATAAAGAGAAAATCACATAAAATCGTTATAAAAATACAAAAAAACTCATTCCTGAATGACATTGAAAAAAAAATAGTGTATAGATACAATGCTTTGCAAATTAGTTGAATGTTGACACAAATTAAAGGAGAAAAAATGGAGACTTTTTTTACCAGTGAATCTGTATCTGAAGGACATCCAGATAAACTAGCCGATCAAATCAGTGATGCGGTATTAGACGCCTTTTTAAAACAGGACTCTTCCAGTCATGTCGCCTGTGAAGTTCTTTTAGCTAATAAAAAAGTAATGATCTGTGGTGAAGTCAGCAGTCAAGAAAAAATAGATACAGTAGAAATCGCAAAAAACCTGATTAAAAAAGTGGGTTATGATTCCATAGACAAAGGTTTGGACTACAACAACTGCTCTATAGAGAGTTTTTTAAACTCCCAAAGCCCTAATATAAAATCAGCGGTTGGCTATGGAGAAGATCAAGGAGCTGGTGATCAAGGCATTATGTTTGGCTACGCTGTCAATGAAACCGATTCAGCTATGCCCCTAAGCATACATATTGCCCACAAGCTGATGAAAGATTTAGCTCAGTTGAGAAAAAACGGACATAATTTCTTATGGCCTGACTCAAAAAGCCAGGTCACGGTCCGTTATGAAGGCAATGCGCTTAAAAACATATCTGACATTGTCATTTCCACTCAACATGATCCTTCTTATAGTTTAAAAAATCTTGAGGAGTTTATTCATGAAGAGCTGATTAAAGTCAGCATTCCCTCTCAATATTTAACTAAAGAAACAAAAGTTATCGTGAATCCAGGCGGGAAGTTTGTAGTGGGAGGGCCGACAGCAGATTGCGGCTTAACAGGAAGAAAGATCATTGTAGACACTTATGGAGGCCATGGAGCGCATGGAGGCGGGGCTTTTTCAGGCAAAGATCCTTCTAAAGTCGATCGCTCGGGAGCCTATGTGGCGCGCCATATTGCTAAAAACTTTGTTCAAGCCGGTATTGCCGATAAATGTTTGATTCAGCTTTCTTACGCGATTGGCATAGCCGAGCCTATCAGCGTATGGATCAATGATTTTGGAACCTCTTCCTTTTCTCAAGAAAAGCTGAAACATCTGATAGAAAAAAATTGGAATCTAAAACCAAGCGCTATTATCAAAGATTTAGATCTTCTTAATAGAAACTATCAAGCAACCGCTTGTTATGGACATTTTGGCAGAGAAGATAAAAACTTCACTTGGGAGCAAAGCGACAAAGTTTCTAATTTAAAATAAGTTTTATACCCCTAAAGGTCTAGTTTTAAAAAGGTTTAATCCCCTGACCAGCGCCCTAAACTTTACTTCTATTTTTAGCCTCCCTATAATTTAAGAATATGAAAAGAATATCTAAGAAACTAAAAACAAAAAGTGAGCTCATTGAAGAGCTGGCTCATAAAAAGAGACTGAGTTTAAAAGTCTCCGCTCTATGTGTAGAGACAATCAAGGATGAAATGATACAGGCTCTTTTAAATAGCCAAAGAATAGAGTTAAGGGGCTTTGGAGCTTTTGGGGTAAAAAAATACAAAGCTTATAAAGGGCGAAACCCGCAAAACCAACAAAAAATTATGGTTCGCGCGAAAAAAAGACCTTGGTTCAAGCCTGGTATTTTCAGTCAAAGCTTAAACAAAAAATAATTTGATAAAACTTATTTCATTCAAAGGTTTGTAGAAAAAAAGG
>JAPPIY010000082.1 GCA_026914095.1 Oligoflexia bacterium | reverse complement strand
GGCTTATACCAATCAAGATCGAGAGGGGACACCAATTTTTCGGATTCAGCCCCTATATCCCAGACGAGCGGCTTTGCAAAATATAGAAGGCTTTGTTATTCTTCAATTTGACATCACAGCAGGAGGATATACAGATAATATTACTGTGATACAAGCTAGCCCTCCTCAAATTTTTAACTCCAGCGCTGTCCAGGCTCTAAGAAAATGGAAATACAAACCAAAAATAGAAAATGGAAAGCCGGTTCGTCAAAAAAATTTAAAAGTTCAGTTGGATTTTAACCTCAGAGACCAATAGCATGTTTATAATTCTGTTTAAATTTTTATTCCCTGCTTGTCATTCCCGTGAAAACCATCATTCCCATGAAAACCATCATTCCCGTGAAACCCGTCATTCCCGCGTAAGCGGGAATCCTCAAAAGAAAATTCTAAACACAACAAGGATCAGTATAAGATATATTTTTTTATGTTGTTTTTTTTGTTGTAGTGGATGGGCTGACAGCTCCAACCCTTTTCCATTAAATAAGCCTCTGATACAAAAATTAAAAAAGCAAGGCGGACACTTGTTGTCTGATCGGATGGGGGAATATATTTTAAGAGCTGAAAATTTAGCTAGTGATAAAAAATATGACAAGGCCATTGCGCTCTTAGAATTTCACTACAATAAAGCGACTAAGACTGAAAAAGCCAATTTTGCCGTTCAATTGGCTTACCTCTACAGGCAGACAAAAAATAACAAAAAAGCTTTAGAGTATTTTCAAACCGCCTTAGATTCACAGGCATTGAGCTACAATCAACATCTTTCCACTTTATACTATATAGCTCAAATCTTCATTGAAAGAGAAAACTATGATAAAGGCTTAAAGCTTTTAAAGTTGTGGTTCTCCATTAATGAACAGCCCCATCCCTCCGCTTACATTTTATTGGCGCATTGCTATTATGCTAAAAATGAAATTTCACTGGCTCTAAAATATGTGGAAAAAACCCTCTCTTTGGTGACAAAGCCAAAAGAAAACTGGCTGAAATTTGCCGTGGCTCTGCATTTAAAAGAAAAAAATTATAAAAAAGCGCAACCCTATTTAGAAAGGCTTGTGGCTCTTTACCCCGCCACAGCCAGCCACTGGAAACAGCTAGCTGGAGTTTATCTTTTTTTAGACGAGCCTCAAAAAGCTTTCGTCACCTTAGATATGGCCTATAAAATAGGGCATTTAAAAAATAAAACGGAGTATTTGAATTTAATCTCTCTCTATATAGAACAGGGGCTTCCCTATCAAGGAGCCAAATTGTTACAAAAACAGATACAGCAAAATATTATTCCGCCAAATCAAAAAAATTTAGAGCTGATAGCCGGCGCTTTTTATTTAGCAAGGGAGGGAAAGCAATCCTTAGTTTATTTAAAGCAAGCCTCTAAAAAAGCAACAAACTCTAAGTTTTTTTTAAATTATGGACAAAGGCTTTTAGAACAAGAGGAATGGAAACAAGCGGAACAGGCTTTTAAAAAAGCTTTGCAAACAGAAGATATAAAAAACACAATAAAACAAATTGAAAATTATAAGGAGTCATTCCCGCGCGCGCGGGAATCCCAAGACAAAACTTCAAAATTCAAATCAGACGAATTATCTACAAAAAATCAAAAAAACAATAATAAAAAATTAAAGTCTCATTTAGAAAATACAGAAACAGCCGAAAAACCAAAAAAAGCTCCTCCCACCAATTACTTAGAGCATATTTACTTAGGGATTGGCATTGCTCTTTACAACCAACAAAAATATGAAGAGGCTTTGCTTTATTTCAAAAAATCAATAGAAGTGAATGACACCTTTTTAAGCGGATACCAATGGATTGACTACACAGAAGCCAGCTTGTCAGAACAAAAGAAAAAACAAGCCCAGCAGAAAGAAACAAACTAGCTTAAAAATATAGCTTAACTTATTTAAAAAAATATGATAAAAACCTTATTATGAGTCAAATTGCTGTTGTCTGCTCCAAATTTAACAAAAATTTAGTAGAAGAGTTGTATCAAGAGGCTGAAAAAGAGTTTAAAGAACACTCTCAATTTTTTTCCTCTTATTATCCTCAATGTGAATTAAAACCAATTTGGACGCCAGGAGCGGGAGAAATTCCCTTAACTGTAAAATGGATCATAGAACAAGAGCATAAAGCGAAGTCTCTTTCTTCAAACTCCAACTTGAAAGCAAAATCAACTGAGCAAAAACCAGCCCTCTCCCATCTCATAGGGATTTTAACTTTAGGAGTCATTATAAAAGGACAAACAGGGCATTATGATTTTTTAAATGGATTCTTGCAAAAAACCTTGTGGGACTTGCAAAAAGCTTATTCTCTTCCCATTGTGTTTTCTATTCTACTGCTGGAAAACAGAGACCAAGCCAAACCGCG
>JAPPIY010000319.1 GCA_026914095.1 Oligoflexia bacterium | reverse complement strand
ATTCAGATACTGATAAAAAAGTCTCCACATCACAATACTTAAGTTTTAGCCTAGATAAGTGGTTTTTTTATCTTACAACCTCCTATGCCTTCTAAAGCCCTTTCTTTTCTAAGTTTTTGAAAAAAGCGCAACACGGAAAACTCAAACCTGATCACTATATTGCATTACCTTTTTAAAAACACAAAATTATAAATAAATTTAAGTAGTTATAACTTTTTCAGGGATGACTAGATAAAACAGATCTTTTGGCTTTTGAATCTTTCATTTAAAGCCTTTTATCAAGATTTTACAAAAAAGAAGTATTTTTAAAAATAACAATTTAAAAAACCTTTACTTTATAAAAAATTTAGTTTTATTATAAGAAATGAATACCTCTAAAAGCTTCTATATCAGCACCCCCCTTTATTATGTCAATGACAAGCCTCACTTGGGAACAGCTTATACCAGTTTGATTGCTGATATTTTAAACCGCTATCAAAAACTGTTTGGCCGCTCCAGTTTTTTTATAACAGGAACAGATGAGCATGGGCAAAAGTGTGAGCAAACAGCTCTAAAAAGAGGTTTAACCCCTCAAGAGCACTGTGATCAAATGAGTCCTCAATTTGAGAGAGCTTGG
Organism: Oligoflexia bacterium; assembly: GCA_026914095.1. Lineage (GTDB taxonomy): Bacteria > Bdellovibrionota > Bdellovibrionia > Bdellovibrionales > UBA1609 > JACOND01. The sequence goes on along the minus strand of JAPPIY010000319.1, from coordinate 1,782 downwards.
AAGTCTTTAAATATTAATTATGATTTGTTTTTCAGAACCAGTTTTGACTATCATTGCCAAGCGGTTCAAACAGCCTTGCAAAGTTTATATGACAAAGGGGACATTTACTCTTCTAATTATAAAGGCTGGTATTGTGTCAGTGAAGAGATATTTTATACAAAAAAAGATCTTGTGAATGGAAAATCCCCTACAGGGAAGGAAGTGATTCCATTGGAAGAAAAAGCTTGGTTTTTTAAAATGTCAAAATATCAAAAAGCTTTGCGGGAGCATTTGGAAAGCCATCCCTGCTTTATTAAGCCTAAAGAGAGACAAAATGAAATCAAAGGCTTTTTAAAACAGCCTCTTCAGGATTTATGTGTCAGCCGCCCTAAAAAAAGAGTGTCTTGGGGGGTTGAGTTGCCTTTTGACAAAAATTGTGTGGCTTATGTTTGGGTGGATGCTCTTTTAAATTATGTAACAGGAGCGGGATATTTGCGCAATGAGGAAACTTTCAAAAAATATTGGCTGGAGGGAGAAACCGCGCATTTGATTGGCAAAGATATTTTAATGACTCATGCGGTTTATTGGCCTTGTCTTTTAATGGCTTTAAATCTTCCTCTTCCTCATACTATCTTTGCCCATGGCTGGCTGTTAAATAAAAAAGATGAAAAAATGAGCAAATCTCAAGGGGATAAACTAGACCCTTTAGAGCTGTCAAATTTGCTGGGGTTGGAAGAGCTGAGATGGTTTTTAGCTAAAGAGATTGTTTTAGGAAAAGATTCGGCAATTTCTCTTGATTTGATGGTTCAAAAAATAAATGAAGATTTGGCGGACAATTTGGGCAATATCTTTAGCCGTGTGTCTCGTTTGATAGAGAGGAATTTTGAAGGGCAGATTCCTCTTTATAAAGAAAGGCAAGACAGCCCGCTACAAAAACTAACAGAAGACAAGAAGAAATTATTTAAGGGACAAATTGACAGTTTTGAGCTGTCTCAAGCTTTGCAGTCACTTTCCGGCCTCTTAGTGGAAGTGAATAAATATTTAGAGCAGACTGCTCCTTGGAAACTAGTTAAAACAGACAAGCAGAAGGCGGGATTGGCATTATATAACTGTTTAGAAGTTTTAAGAATTTGCGGCATTTTGCTGTCTCCTGTTATGCCACGAAAAATGGAGCGGTTATTATCCGCTTTAGGGGAAACAGCCGTTTTTAAAAATGCGGAGTGGGGCCGGCTCCCTTTAGGAAAAAAATTGAAACATCCCAAAGCTCTTTTCCCCAAAATTTTAATTTAAAATTTTGCAATGCTATTCTCTGGATGTAGCTGTTAAAAGCGCTCAAAATTCAGTCTAAACTTTTTTTGCAATTACACAGATTTGAATACAAAGTATCTACAGGTCGTCTTTTATAGATTAGATATTTGAAGATTTGACATTGAAACACAAAACTTATGAAATAAAAGGCTTAAAACGAGTTTGGCCCCCGTTTGCGCGAGGGCAGGCTTTGACCCCAATGCGGCTGAAAAACTCAGGACTGAATTTTAAGCCTTTTATTTTATAAATTTTGTGTGAAAGAAGTTTCAAATAAGCGGTAAATAAAGCTTTACTTTTTTCTCCTTTAGGAATAAAAATGAAAGTCTCAGGGTGATGTGGCCGAGGGGTTAGGCAGCGGACTGCAAATCCGCGTACGTCGGTTCAAATCCGGCCATCACCTCCATCTGTGTTTGAATTTTATGGAATGATATAATTGACTGCGACACAGAGCCTTTAAGTCCATGAAATTAAAAAAGTTTTAGGTATTAATTAGAA
>JAPPIY010000331.1 GCA_026914095.1 Oligoflexia bacterium | reverse complement strand
TCTCTAAACCTTTAACATACAAATCTTTAAAGTCTGCCGTTTGCTCTTCTTTTTTTAAGATAAAATCATTTATAACCAGCCTGTCCATATCGGTATTCATAAAACAGCGATAAGCCTCATAAGGGGAGCAGACAATAGGCTCTCCACGAACATTAAAAGAAGTGTTGATAAATCCTGAGCAATTTGTTCTTTCGTAAAAAGCTAAAAGGAGTTTTCTAAATCTGGGATGAGCCTTTTCCCCCACAGTTTGTATTCGGCAGGAATAATCTACATGGGTGCAGGAAGGCAGAGGGGAGCGGGGGATATGCTGTTTGTCTAAACCTTTTGCTTTTTGGACGAATGACTCATTTTGCCTTTTGGCTGGGATGATGTGAGAGACAAGCAACATATAGGGGCTGTAAATTTCTTCAAAGAAGTCAGAAATGCGCTCTTCTAAAATGCTAATGGCAAAAGGCCTAAAAGATTCTCTAAATTTTATTTTTTGATTCATTTGTTTTTGCATTTCTGGGGATTGGGCTGAGCCTAATATAGATCGGGCCCCAGCGCCCTAGGGCCAAACTCCATAGCCCCTTGAAACCAGCCAATCACTTTGTTTTCTAAAAGAGCTGTCACAGTCTCTTGTATTAAATCTGACTCCTTGTGTTTTTTATAAACCGCTTTTTCCTGTTTGAGAGTTTTTTCAACTTCTTCTGATGAAAAGTCTGGCCCCAACAAAGCGCCTTTCATAGAGTCCGTCCTTTGTGTTTTTCTCTTTTTATTTAAAAAGTCATAATAGACGCTATAGGCAGAGCCCAAAGCGCCGCCGGCGTCTCCTGCGGCCGGCTGTATCCACAGCTCTTCAAAGGGAGTGTCACTTAAAATTTTGCTATTAGCAACACAGTTTAAAGCAACTCCTCCTGCTAAACATAAATTTTTTATTTGAGTGTCTTTATACAGAGTTTGACATAATTTTAGTATAATTTCCTCTGTGATCGCTTGAACGGAGCTTGCAACATCCATGTAATGTTTGTCCATATTTGCGCTTTCTTTAGAGCGAGGGCCTTTTTCTAAGAGCTGGGATAAAAAAGAGCTGGCCATTTGATAGGAGTGGGGGTAATCAAAATACTTCATATTGAGTTTAAAACTCCCATCTTCTTTAATTTCAATAACATGATCTTTTAAGACAGATGCAAATTTTGGCTCTCCATAGGGCGCTAAACCCATTAGTTTGTATTCTCCAGAATTCACCCTAAAGCCGCAGTATTCTGTAAAGGCGGAGTAAAACAAGCCCAAACTGTGAGGGAAGTCAATTTGCCACAAAGGCTCAATTTTATTATCTTTTCCCATCCAAGCTGAAGCTACTGCCCACTCTCCCACTCCATCTAAACATAAAACAGCGGACTCTCTATAAGGGCTTGGATAGAAGGCGGAAGAGGCATGAGACAGATGATGATAATTAAATAAAATTTTTGGAACTTTTGTTTTTGATATTTTAAAACTTTTTTTTATTTCTTTTTTTACACGAGCGGGCAAATTTAGCTTACTGCCTAAAAATAAAGGCATAGATTTTCTAAAAGAGGAAAAGCCTTTAAAGGGGGCATAATCTAAATAGGTTTCAAGCAGGCGCTCAAAAGTTAAAAAAGGCTTGTCATAATAAGCGATATAATCTATTTCTTGTATCGCTGATTGGCGGGACAGTTTTTTATCAGACCGCTCACAGATTTTATCCAGGCAAAACTTAATGGAATTCAGCGGGAAAGAGGGATCCTGTTTTTTTCTTGTGAATCTTTCTTCTTGAGCCGCGCAAATCAATTCACCGTTGTCAATAAGAGCGCAGGCGCTGTCATGGTAAAAAGCTGATAAACCAAGGATTTTCACTAATTAAATTTATCATATCGCAACAAAATCCGCAAAGATTTTTCTGACTTTAAGTGAAAGGGAAACGGAATGTAAAAAAGAGCTATTCTTTTGTTTTTCAGGGGTATGAATGATTCTGCAAGCTGATTTGCATTGTAATAACAGCCTTCTTGCAAGAAGGGCGAGGTTTTATTTGGACAGTTTTTGATTGGATTAACAGGGCTGTTTAATTCGTCTATATAAAGGTAAAAATATCTTCTCTGCTGTTTATCCGCTTTTGTTTGAGCTGATTTTTCAAAATCTTCTAATATTTTTTTTCCGCTTAGAACTTTCTGCCTTTGTGACAAGCTCTCTATTTGATTTTTAGAAAAAGTTTGTCTTGAAAGATTTTGAGCGTCTTTTTTTGTAGAATCAAAATAAGCTTTATGGGATGTGTCTATAACAAAAGCTTTATAATAAATATGATTTTTAATATTCACAAATTCAAAATGCGATCTTTTATAAGCCAGCAGTTTAAAAGCAGGAGTTAGAGAAGAGCTGAGAATAATATCAACACTGTGAACTTAAGAGCTGAAATTATCTTGAAAGCTTGGCTCGAATAAAATGTATCTGCAATTT
>JAPPIY010000009.1:1388-2459 GCA_026914095.1 Oligoflexia bacterium | reverse complement strand
CCTAAAAGGGTTAAAACAATCGTCAAACAAAATAAAAGGCTGAATAGAGAAGAATTCAGCCTTTGGCTTTCTTCTTTTCCTCTTTTTTCTAAATGCTCCGTTAAAGCTGGTGTCACGCTGGCTGAAAAAGCCCCCTCTCCCAGCAGTCTTCTGAAAAAATTAGGGAGGCGAAAAGCGACAAAAAAGATGTCTGTTTCTGTCTTGGAAAAAAAATTAGCAATAAGCAAATCTCTAAAAAAGCCTAAAATACGGCTCAAAAAAGTCCCTAAAGACATTAAACCCGCTTGCAAACTGACTAAAGCGGAGCTATTTTCTTTCTGTCCAAAATCTTTTTTCAAAATGATTGCCTTAAAATAAAAATTTAGGTATGACCCTATATGATAATGACACTAAGGAGGTTATTTTGGCAAATCACAAATCGGCTGAAAAGAGAATTCGCTCGTCAAAAAGACAGGCTATAGGCAATAAAAGAGTCCTGCAAAAACTTAGAAACTTTGAAAAAAGCTTAAAAAAGGACCTAATAGACAAAAACACAAAAGTCTTGGAAGAAAGCCTTAAAAAGCTGTTTAAACTGGCTGATAAGGCAAAAAAAAGAGGAGTGATTAAAAAAAACACCGCTAGCAGAAAAAAATCAAGATATTCTGTCAAGGTGTCTTCTGCTCTTAAAAACTAAAAATGGGTTTTCAGCAAAATGCCCCTCCGAACTCTGCTTTTTCTCTCAGCGTTTGCAAGTTGCTCCTATTTATACCGATCGAGTCTGAATTTTGAAGTCTGTTCTGGAGATTCCCGCTTGCGCGGGAAGGACTGTTTGCGCGGGAAGGACTGTGATACTAAACTTTCAAATAAGATCCGTATACAAAAATCTTCAAGTCCTATTTCTCTTGAGTTTAAAAAAGAACAAGCTTTAGAGAAAGGAACTGCTTTTAAAGGGCTTAAAGTCGGCGGGCTGTCTGAGTTGGCTTTTGACAAAAAAACAGGACATTTGATTGCGCTTTCTGATGATAAAAAAAAGCATCGCTGGTATGAGTTATCTTTTGAGACAAAACCTGAATACAAACTGACAATTATAAG
>JAPPIY010000009.1:0-1378 GCA_026914095.1 Oligoflexia bacterium | reverse complement strand
TTCTTAAAAGCCCTAACTCTAAAAAACTCAATCAAAATATGGATCCAGAAGCTCTTCTCTTCTATGGAGACAAGACTGTTTTTATCGCTTCTGAAGGACAACAAATTTACAAAGAGCATGAGCCTACACAAATTTTCACTTTTAATAGAGAAGGCGCTTTAAAAACAGCTTGGCCTGTCCCCTCTGTTTTTTGGCAAGCCGCTCCTGACAAAAGAGCTGGCTCTATAGGACAACAGGAAAACAAAGGTTTTGAGTCTCTGACTTTAGATAAAAGCAAAGGAATCTTATGGACCGCCACAGAACAGCCTCTCAAACAAGACCTTATTTTTGAAAATCAATCTTTTGTCCGCTTGACAGCTTTTGATATAAAAAGCAAAAAAATGTTATTTCAATATCCTTACTTTTTAAAAGACCCTAAAGATGGTGGATTAACCGCTTTAGAGTTTTTAACAGATAAAACTTTTATCAGCTTGGAAAGAGCTTATAAAAAGCAAAAAAAGAACGGCGCCAATAAGGTTCAGCTGTTTTGGACAGATTGCCGTTCGGCTCAAGATGTAAAGGAACATATTGTCTTACAAAAAAACTTTAAAGCTTGCTCTAAAAAGCTATTGTGGTCTTCCTCTCAAGAAAAAAATATTAAGGTTGATAATTTAGAAGGCTTGGCTTTGAGCCAGCCTTCAGCTGATAAAAAGCGAACTTTAATTTTAGTGAGTGATGACAACTTCAACCCTCAAAAACAAAAAACCCAGTTTTTGTTTTTTGATCTCTTTGAAAAACAATAGCTACTTCATCGGAAAGTAAGACTCAAACTAGAGCAGAATAACTATACTGATCCTGTTTGAATTTTAAGTTTTTCCTGGAGATTCCCGCTGGCGCTGGAATGACTGTCGTATCGAATTTTCAAACAGGATCAGTATACTTACTCATCACATTGAAATTCATACGAATGCATTGGGTTATATCCCATGATCCATAAAAAGGGCACGAGGAAAAAAATTCCCCCTATCAAAGCTCCTACTTGTAATTGTTCCGATCTAGAAAGACTGCGAGTGTTGTTCCTACAACCTTTCTTTTTCAAGGTTACCCGTGTTGTGGAACCAACTACTTTCGTATCAGAATATATCACTTCCCCTTTTCCTTTATAAGAACCATCCATATATATTTTCACATCTCTATCTATAGAATCACTTTCATCAGTTACACGAATAGTTGTTGTGCTAGCACAAGATACTAGGGCTATTATCAAACAGCTGGTTGTTAGAAGTTTATGCATTTTTAAAATACAATTCATGTTTCCTACCTCTTTATTTTTTATCAAAACCTAAGCTCATGGAGGAATTTTATTGTTAGATGAATATTTAGAATTTCACCCCAAAGT
>JAPPIY010000266.1 GCA_026914095.1 Oligoflexia bacterium | reverse complement strand
TATGAGAACCAGCCTCTACATTCTTTATAATGTTGCCTTGTAAGGTCTTTTTATCAGGGCTGTTTATAATATGAAATTTAAGCTGGTTTTCAGCTTTAATCTCTTGAACCATTATCTTAGCTGATAGCCAGTCTTTTTTCTTCTTACTTTTATGTCTGTTTTTATTTTTACCGCCAAAATAAGTCTCATCACTTTTTACATTGCCAGACATTTTAAAGCTTCCAGCCTTACTGGCTTACTGGCTTACTGGCTTACTGGCTTCTCTAAGTCTATGAAGCATAAACCAAGCTGATTTTTGGGTTATTCCTAACTGCTTAGATAGCTGAAGACTAGACACGCCTTTCTTTGAAGTTTGAAGCAAATAACTAGCATATAACCATTTTTGTAAAGGAAGCTTTGAACGGTGAAAAATCGTGTTTGTGCGGACATTAAACTGTTTTTTGCAGTCATTACAATAATGAAAGCCTGTTTTCTTGTTTTTTTTAGAAACTTTTTTTGAGCCACAAAAACCGCATTTAACCCCGTTTTTCCATAGGTTTTTCTCTAAAAACTTAAGACATTTAAACTCTGTATTTAATTTCTTTAAAAACTCATAACTGCTTAAAATTACTGCTTTTTTCATACTTGCCTCCTGTTATAATTTAAGTATATAACAAGATTTTACTTTAGTCAAGTATATAATTCCCATAGAAACTACCTAAAATTTTATAGAAAGCCCTAAATTTTATGGTTATCCATACAAAAGCTTGAAAAAACCTATAAAATCAAGAAGGTTCCAGAGGTTAAAGAGGAGCTATGGGGAGGAGAGCTTTGGACAGATGGATATTTTAGAACTTTATTTACTTTAGTCAGTATATAATTCCCGTAAATATAAGGTTTTTTATTTTTTCCTAGTATGTCTTAACTTAAAGCTTGACACAAAAAAGCATAGTAAAATCAATTAGTTAGAAGATATGGACCTTTGAAAGGGCGAACTTAGGAGATTGGATATTACGGCCTGATAACATTGATAGACTGAATTACGGCCTGATAACACTGGTGGAGGCGCTGGCTAATTGAGCCGAAGAGTTTGCGGGCTGAGCTTCATGGAATGAGTTAGTTAGCTGTTTATAACCGGCTTGAAAATTCTCTCGGCCTCTTCATTATAATCATTTATAAAATCAGCAATTTCTTGATGGGTTTCATAATATTCCGGGCAGTTGGTTTTATTCAGATCTGCGCACTTGGGCTGAAGCAAAATCTCCTGTCTCTTCTCCTCTAAAGGAATTAGGGTTAAAGCCAGCTCCTTCATCAAACGACAGGTTTCCACAGTGGCTTTGTAGCGAAGAGGAGCAAAATGCCTTTTTTGAGGCTGGCTGGCGCACTCCTCCGCATAACGAGCGACATTATCTAAACTGTCCAGTGTATAAGGGTTGTAGTTAGGGTAAAGCTCTTTATTGCGATCTCCTTGATAGCTGGGAGACTGAAAAAGATGCTTGCGGTAATCGCCAATAGCGCCTAATTTATATTTTATCATATAAAAATAAGGAACATCATAAACAGATTGCAACTCCATTTGATTCTGTCTCTCATAAGCCCAATAATCCGGCTCGGGGTAAGTGGGGAGGGAATTGATAAGCGCTAAAGTGCGCTCTTGATAATAAATGGCCTCATCTATTTTAAATCTAGTAAGAGGATCTGCAAATTTTCCATCTGTTCCCAAATAGTCAGCCACAAAATAATTAGCTGTGACCAGGCTTTTATGATCGGCCAGATGATAGAGTATAACCAAGCCTTTGGCATCCTGCCCTTTAATCACTAGGCAAGCGCCGTAAAGGTATTGATACCTGATATTTTCACTGTCCTGCCTGTAGTATTCCTCAGACTTGTTTGTGCAAGCTTTGTTTCCTCTCTCATATCGTTCCGCCCAGCTGGACAGAGAAAAAACCCCTAACAAAATAAAACAGAACTTCATAAGCGCCTCCTAAGTTAGACCTAAAATAAGGGAAAACTGTTCAAATAGCAAGGATTAAAGCAGATTTCAGAGCAAAAAAACTCTCTCTTTCAAAAACTGTTCAGAATTTGAACAGTGACAGCTCTAAAATTTAAAAAGCTACCAACAGAACTTAAAAATGACCCCAGCTATTTAATTTTGTTTAGAGCTTATTAAGCGTTTTAGTGATTTTTCTGTTTTCTCCAGCCATCTGATTGAGTGTGCTGTGATCTTCTTATGTTCGTCTGTCAAGTGATTAGTTTGCCTTTTTTAATTCAGCTAGAGTAAAAATATTTTAGAAAAAACAGGGAACAGCCGATAATAAATATGATTGATGTTGTTTGAGTTTTTAGCTGGATTCCGCTTTCGCCCCGGTTTTATGAGGGCAGGCTTTGTTGGGAATGAGAAAAGAGTGATGAAAGAGATTCCCGCTTGCGCGGGAATGACTGAGCTTGCGGGAATGACTGAGATTGCGAGAATGACTGAGATTGCAG
>JAPPIY010000174.1 GCA_026914095.1 Oligoflexia bacterium | reverse complement strand
GACTTCATTCAGCCCTTGAATATAAAAGCCCTAGGGATTTTGAAAAAAGGCTTGACTTTAACAATATTACCTCTTAACTTGAATCCACTATTTTAGCTCATACCACTGTTCAGGATAAAGACAAAGTAGATTGGAGTAAAAGCTTAGGTGTTGCTATTCGGGAATATCCTACAGAAAAAGGAAAACCTGCTGACTATGCCCTCTTTGTAGATAGAAACCCCGTTGGAATTATTGAAGCTAAAAGAGATGATACAGGACATAAGATTACAACGGTTGAAGAACAATCGGCTGAGTATGCTGACAACCCTTTAAAGTCTCTTGACAATAAACCTCTTTCTTTTCGTTATGAGGCAACTGGCATTTTAACCCGATATACTGATAGTCGCGATCCTAAACCCAGATCAAGAGAAGTCTTTCAGTTTCATAAACCAGAAACTTTGTGGGAAAGACTGACAGAAGAAAACACTCTTAGAGGTCGTTTAAAAAACAATCTGCCCTTATTTTCCCCTTCGGTGAATCATTTTAGAGACTGTCAAATAAGGGCCATCACAAATCTTGAAAGCTCTTTTAGGGAAAACCGTCCAAGAGCCTTGATTCAAATGGCAACAGGCTCAGGAAAAACTTTTACGGCAATAACAGCTATCTATAGGCTTTTAAAATTTGCGAAGGCTAAAAAGATACTTTTTTTAGTGGATACTAAAAATTTAGGAGAGCAGGCAGAGCAAGAGTTTTCAAATTACACTCCTACGGATGATAATAGAAGATTTACAGAACTTTATGGAGTAACAAGGCTAAAGTCAAAGTATATACCTAAAGACAGCTCTGTTTATATTTCTACTATTCAAAGGCTTTACTCTATTCTTAAATTTGAAGACCTAGACGATTCTTTAGAAGAGACCAACCCAAATGAGCCAAATTTTAACATTAAACCGCCATCAGAGGTTGCTTATAACCCAGAAGTCCCCATTGAATTTTTTGATTTTATTATCATTGATGAGTGTCACCGCTCTATTTACAATTTATGGAAGCAGGTTTTTGATTATTTTGACGCTTTTTTGATTGGCCTTACAGCGACCCCTGATAAAAGAACTTTTGGCTTTTTTAATGAAAGTGTTGTCAGTGAATACTCACATGTTGAAGCGATAGCTGATGGTGTGAATGTTGGTTTTGACACTTACATTATTGAAACTAAAATTTCTAAGACAGGCGACACAATTACAGCCAAAGAATATGTTGATAAAAGAAACAGACTTACAAGAAAAACCCGTTGGGAGCAGTTAGATGAAGATGTAGCGTATCATCCCAAAGAGCTTGACAGAAAAGTAGTGAATCCCAGTCAAATTAGAAATATTATTAAAACATTTAAAAATAAATGGCCTGAAATTTTTCCTCACAGAGAAGAAGTCCCTAAAACTTTAATCTTTGCAAAAACAGACAGTCATGCCGACGATATTATCAATATCGTTCGGGAGGAGTTTGGAGAAGACAATAATTTTTGTAAAAAAATCACTTATCAATCTACAGAAGATCCAAAATCTCTTCTTTCCCAATTTAGAAATGATTACAACCCTAGAATCGCTGTCACTGTGGATATGATTGCAACAGGAACGGATGTCAAGCCTTTGGAGTGTTTAATTTTTATGAGGGATGTTCGCTCAAAAAGTTATTTTGAGCAAATGTTAGGCCGGGGAACTAGAACTTATGACAAAGATGATTTGCAAAAAGTAAGCCCTTCCACTCAAACTAAAAAAACTCATTTTGTTGTTATAGATGCTGTAGGGGTTTCTAACTCTAATAAAACAGAAATGAAGCCTCTTGAGAGGAAAAAACATATTTCTACTAAAGAGCTTTTAAATGCTGTTCTTATGGGAAATAAAGAAGAGGATGTTTATTCTTCTTTGGCTGGACGGCTGTCCCGTTTTGAAAAAAACATGACAGATTCAGAAAAAGAGGAATTTAAAAAACTTTCCTCCGGCAGAGAGGTGAAAGGCTATGTAAAAGCTTTGTTAGATTCTCATGACCCAGACCTTATTGAAGATAAAGCCAGAGAAAAGTTTAATGTTGAAAAAGAGCCTACAGAGGAGCAGAAAAAAGAAATACAAACGGCTCTTTTAAGAGAAACTCAAAGCTTGTTTAGTGGAGCTTTAAATACCTTTATTATAAAAACTCAGCAACAGCATGAACAGATTATTGACAAAACAAATCTTGACAGGCTTGATTATGCTGGCTGGAGCAAAGAGCAAAGAAACAGCTATTTAGCTCTTATTCAAGATTTTGAAGACTTTATTGAAAAAAATAAAGACGAGATTACAGCATTAAGTTTATTTTATAATGAGCCTCATAGGAGAAAAGAAATCACTTATAATATGATAGATGAGATATATCAAAAGCTAAAAACCGAAAAGCCAAACTTATCGCCTCTAAGAGTTTATTCCGCTTATGCAATGGCGGAAGAAAAACCCTTACAA
>JAPPIY010000160.1 GCA_026914095.1 Oligoflexia bacterium | reverse complement strand
AAAAACACCAAAAAGGCCATTTTCAAGGGCTTTCCCTGTCTCTTTAGGGATTTTGATGCGCCTTGGTAGTCAATTTTGTCCATATTTAGGGGGTTGACACAGTTATAACACCTTCTACTTTGACGCCTTTTTCCTTTAATCTTTGAACTAAACTGCCTTTAACAAGGTTTTCCCCAAGCTTGCCCCAGCGGTTTCCTGTATCTCCAATAAATTTATCCAGCTTTATATCTGTCCTTTTCATTTGCTCATCTGTTTGTTTTTGGCTGGCAGACAGATCTTTGATGCTTTGATCCGTTTCTTTTTGGCTGGCAGACAACTCAGCAGAAAACTTTTTTATTTGCTTATCTGTCTCTTTTTGATTGGCAGACAACTCAGCAGAAAACTTTTTTATTTGTTGATCCGTCTCCTTCTGGCTGGCAGACAGATCTTTTATGTTTTTCTGAGTCTCTTTTATATTTTTTTGAGTCTCTTTTATAAGACCCCAAATTTCTCGGACTGCTGGACTCGTTGCCTTCATACTAAACTCCTTCAATGTATCAATAATTATAATACTACAAACCTATACGAAAATCCATAAAAAAAAACAAGCCTTTTTTTCAATTAAATTTTGAACTTTAAAAAAAATTTAAGGATTGGCAGATTATTAAAATTTGCTAACTGCCGCAGTTGAATTTAAAGGCGGTCTTTTACTTAATAGCCTGATTTTTGTCCTCTATAAAATGTGTAAACATCTCCAAAAATGTCATTTTCCCATTCCCAAACTCTGCATTTAAACTGACTGTATAAGCTCCCTGTTTTCCTATGGAGGAGGTTGTTCCTTTTTTCCGTATTTTGCCATAAGTTTTCAGCAAGATTTTATCACTAAAAAAGACCCTTTATCCTTCCTATACCATAAGAGACTTACAAAAAAGCCATTGAAAATAGAGGGAGCAAAGTCAGTGGATCTATTTAAGATCCTTTCAAGATAGATTTCCTTAGGAGGAAAGTCTTTAAGAGACTATTTTTTTAGGTTATTTTTTTCCCAAAGGCGAACTTTAAGACGAGCCGAATCAAAAAGCCGTTTGTAATTCAGATAAGTTATATCTTTGACAGCTTGCTGAGGGAGTTCTTTCCAGACCCCTTGATAAATGTTCAAAAGCTCTTTATAGCTCGATGAAGTCGGCGCCACAGAGTCTGATCCAAAGACAATTTGTCTTGAATGCTCTTTTAAAAAGTCCTTCCAATGTTTTAAAAGTTTTCCATCTTTATCAAAAAACTGTTGCACCACTTGATCCCAAGAAATATCTATAAAAAAATTAGATGAAAGGGATAAAATTCTTCTAACAAACTCAAGATGCTTAGGTCTGGCTTTGACATAGCGTCCAAGCCCTGCATGGGCCCAAATGATTTTTGTATTTCTATGTTTTTTAAAAAGCCGCTCTAAAGATTTTAGATAGGTGGGTTCAAGTTTATTGTTAGAAATCATAGCATCCACATCGCAGTGTAAAATAACAACTAGACCCACTGTTTGCGCAAAAGTTAAAATTTTTCCAAGAGCCGGATCTTCAAGGTTGGCAGGCTCTCCATAAATCTTTCCAGAAACAATTTCTTTCTTAATAGAAAACTCCCCAATTCCAGAAAAAGTGTTTGGAAACTTAAGGAGCATATTTCTTATATGATCTACAGCTCGCCCATCTGTGGGGTTAAAGCCTACGATCATGGGATCAAATAATTTTTTTTTGGATTCTGGCAGAGCTTGATATTCAACAGCAATAAAAGCATCAATAGCGCTGTAGTAATAAAGCGCTTGATCGTCATGGAGGTAATAAGAAGGGGAGATATGAGTGTGCATGTTCCACTTTTGCTGTAAGGGAATACCAAAGACAGCGGCCCTTTGAACTCCGTGTTTTGATAAAAGATCGTAGGTTTCATCAAGGGTCAACCCTTCCTGAATATAGTTTTTTGTGTGGAAGTGGGAATCAGCGATGGGAAAAGCCATAGAATCACTTTCTGCTTTCACCAGAGTCTTTTTTGCTTCCTTACTTGCTTGTGGATTTCGCGCTTGCTTTTCTGAGGAGGGTTTATTGGCCCTTTGTTTTTGAGAGCCCTTTCCTATATGAGCGCAGGAAAGAGTTAAAAAAAAGAAGAGAAAAATCAAGTTTTTTAACAGCACCATGTCAGCCATTAAACACAAAATTCTTTAGTTTGTCACGAAATTTTAAATTTTCTAACCAAAGACTTATTTGAGCTGAGATCAACAGCCTGAAAGGGCGAAAAATGATAAAAAATGGGGTATTATACGCTTAATTTCTCAAAAAATTTTATTTTTAGCCTCAATCACTGAAAGATATTCTATTTTTTCCGAAGAAAACTTCTTCTTTTCAATACGGACATCCTGTCCTTAAAACCTGCTTTTGCCCCGGCAACAGGATGCAGTTTCTTTGGGAATTATATACATGACTGCACACAAAAAACCTTCAAACTAAGGAAATATA
>JAPPIY010000152.1 GCA_026914095.1 Oligoflexia bacterium | reverse complement strand
CCCTTATATTTAAAGGCTTTTAGAGCTTTTTGGCTAGTCATGTATATAATTCCCGTTTTTTTGCAGTGAAACACATCCCTAAAAAGTCTGTCTTTTTGGACTTCTCAGCTATTTTTCTAATTTATCAGCCAATACTTCCGCGCGCTCCTACATGTAAAGCTTTAGTCCTTTGAATTTACTGGTATTTTTTATAAGAAAGGGAGAAAATTAGACAAGTAAAAGTATTTTAAGCTAAAAAAGCTTTAATCAGTCAGTATTAGGCCTATAGATAGAAGAAACTGTGTAATTTTAAATTGACTGGAGGATTAGTTTAAACTTTAGTAAATGCTAAATAAGCTTATTTTTTCTCCCGAAAATTGCCTTTCTGTTTTCACTAATCTTCTCATTTTCACTATAAAATGTCTTTCAAAATATCCTTTAATTTTTTTGAAGAAGGCAAAAGAAAAAAGGGTGTGCAATTTGACATTTCATCTGTTGTTTTTAGTCCCCTTACAACAGTTTGTTTAGGATCAGGATTGATAATATTTTTTGAACTATTATCAAACCAATTAATACACTTTATGTAAGAGTCTTTCACAACCTTAACAGGTTTTTCAAACCAATAATGTCTTTGAAAATTAAAATTCCAAGGATCTATATTAATTATTGATTCTTTTTCATTGTTTGTTTTTTCTACAAACACAGTACTAGCCTTACCTCTGAGATGCATGTGAATAGAAACACCAACAAATAGTAGATCCATTTTCACATGGTAGGCCATCTCACTTTTATAATTTGGCTCTTCAGGAGGAATTTTAATCAGAGGATCGGTAAGCCTTAAAGTGATGATCTGATTTTCTGGAGTTCTTTTATGAAACAAAAAGCGAATTTCCGTCACGTTATCAACAACCTGTTCCCCTATCGGCTCATAGTGTATTGAAACAGCAATCTTTGATTTTATCGGAATTCTAATTCCACTCTTAGAAAAAGCTTGATGTTTTTCTACACCCATGCCCCAGCCATAACCTGTTCGAACACAGGCGCTGGTTCCAAACAATTTGAGTTTTTTACAAAATTCTAATTTCTGATGTTTAATTGGAAATTGGTGATCAAAAATGTCAAAAAGCATATGATGCACAACCTTTGGTTTCGTTATAAACTCTATTTCTTTTATCCATTTGTCTTCTGTAAAATTGGTTTGTATTATAAATGTGTGATAAGGCATAAAACCCGTGGCGTTTATTTTTTTGGGTTTGGTCAGTTTTATAGAATAGTCAGGATTTTTAATGCCTTTTACTCTCTTTTTTGTCAGAAAAGCTTTTGTTCCTTTTTTTCTTTTTAGCCCGGTGGCAATCCATTTCATAAGAATTGATTTTTCATAAGGAATTAGGGACATATCATCTTTGAAAGATACAGTATTGGAGTGTGCAGACCATGGAGGCATTAAATCATTTTCAATAACATATTTTGTCATAGCGTGGCGGCCAGCTATTTTTTTGTAGGAGGATAAATCTATAGGAGCATCACCCTGTAGCTGGTGACAATTTGCGCATTTTTTTTGAATAATAGGAGCTACATCAATCCAGGAAACCTCTGTATTTGTCACAGGACGGGAAATGACACATCCAGGAGCAGGAAGGCTTTTTGGAATAACTTTTTTTCCAGAAAGAACAGCATCCAAAATATCTGACACATAATTGTTTTTCGGTTTGACAGCTGACTTTAACAAATGGAACTGATCATCCACAGGACCTCTATAAATAATTTGTCTATCTGGGGTTAAGATAAACACATCCCCTGTCGTTTTAGCTTGTAAGGCATCGATTACTTTTTGCCGACTGTCAATAAAATAAGGGCCAGTGAAGCCAAATTTTTTTAGGTCCGCTTTCGCGCTGTCTTTTGGTTTGATTTGCCCCACATAATTATAAATAAACTGGATGCCTTTTTTTAAGTATTTTCTCTCAAGATCAGCGATACGATGGCCATATTTTTCAGATATAGGACAATCCTTTTCTCTCATAAAGATAACTATAGCTTTTACTTTTTGTATTTCAGAAAGCCGAAATCTCAAACTATTTATAGGAAAAAAGGTTAAATCCTTTAACAGATTCTTTTTATCATTTTTATAAAAATCTAAATGGTGTTTTATATAATGAGAGCAAGAAACACAACCAAAAAGAATGATAGATAAAAACAAGAGCTTGAAAAACTTTGTATTTGAAAAAAATGGGGGCGTCATAATTTTGGCTCAAATGGTAAAATAAAACTGTTTTTAAAAATAACATATAAAAATTGCCATGACTAGAAAATAGTTTTATAGCTTAAGTCTATTACTACATTTCCTTTTTTTTCAAGTGGAGATAGAATTTTTTTATTCATTTTTAATTTAACTCCCACACGACAACCTTTTTTTTGTCCGCGTTGTGAATGCTTTTCTGTAAAGATCAATCTTATTCTCCTTATCTTATCTTTTTACAGTATTCAAGTGGAATTGAG
>JAPPIY010000338.1 GCA_026914095.1 Oligoflexia bacterium | reverse complement strand
AAATAGACTGACGGCCTTTAAGAGCCTCCTGCAAAGCCTTTTCAATGGTGTCAAAATCAAGGCTGTCTATTTTAATATCCATTTGCAAAGCTGTGATGCCCTTTTGAGAGCCTGCCACTTTAAAATCCATATCCCCTAAATGATCCTCATCCCCTAAAATATCGGATAAAACAACCAGCTTATCACCCTCTTTAATAAGCCCCATGGCAATCCCCGCAATCTGATCCTTTACGGGAACCGCTCCCGCCATTAAAGCCATCATGCCAGAGCAAACTGTTCCCATAGAGCTGGAGCCATTGGATTCTAAAACCTCACTGACAAGTCGAATCGTATAGGGAAACTCTTCATGAGAGGGAATAACCGCTTTTAAGGCTTTTTCAGCCAAAAAACCATGGCCTATCTCCCGCCGGCTCTGTCCGCCCATTCTTCCTGTTTCCCCCACACAATAAGGAGGAAAATTATAGTGTAGAAAAAACTTTTTACGATGGGAGTTCCATAAATTATCAATGATTTTTTCATCGTCCCCCGCGCCTAAAGTTAGAGCGCCTAAAACCTGAGTCTCTCCTCTTGTAAAAAGAGCGGAACCATGCGCTCTGGGCAAAAGATCAACTTCGCAAGCGATAGGGCGGATTTCATCCATTTTACGGCCATCTATCCGCTCTGACTTTTTAACAATTTTCTCTCTCGCCTTTTTATATTTTAAATCTTCAAAAGCGCTCTTTGCTGGTTTTGTATCCTCTTCAGAAAAATTTTCTGAAAGCTTGGTTTTGATCTCATCATAAATTTGATACCTTTTGACTTTATCTGTTTCAGAAAGGGCTTTCTCTAAATCCGCCAAGACAAGCTCCTTCACTTTTTCCTCCAATTCCGCGTTGGATTCCGGCGCTTTCACTTCCCTTTTCGCTTTAGAGCCTGTTTTTACTCTCAAATCCTCCTGCATTTCAAAAATAGGACGCATGGACTCATGGGCCATTTTTAAAGCGGATAAGGCTTTCTCTTCGGATACAAATTGAGCAAAGCCCTCCACCATCAACAAACCTTTAGGAGCGCCAGCCACTATGAGATCCATATCAGCAGACTCCTCCGATTCCTCCTGTGGATTAAGCGCCCATTCCCCATTGACCAGAGACACTTTCAAAAAAGCGACAGGGCCATTAAAAGGAATATCGCTAATATGCAAAGCCGAAGACGCGCCTATCCCTGACAAAATTTCTAAAGGAAATAAGCCATCTGAACTTAAAACAGTGGCGACAATTTGAGTATCCGTCCGATAATTTTCTGGAAAACAAGGGCGGATGGGACGATCTATCAAACGAGCTGTCAACACAGCCTCACTGCTAGGCCGGCCTTCCCGCTTAAAAAAGCCCCCCGGAACACGCCCCACAGAATAAAATCTTTCCTGATATTCTATGGTTAAGGGAAAAAAATCCAAACCCGATTCCTGCCGGCTGGAAACCACGGTTACCAACACACGATTGTCTCCGCAACTCACTAAAACGGAGGCGTCAGCCTGCTTAGCCAAATGCCCCGTTTCAACTGTTATTTTTTTTCCTTGAATCTCACATTGAGAAATATATTTTTTAGTCATAGTTAAACCTTTTCCTTTCTTTAGTTTTATATTAAAAATACAATAGAATTTTTATTTTCTTAAAGACAAATCTTTCACTACCTTTTGATAATTGCTTTGATCTTTCATTTTTATATAAGAAAGAAGCTTTTTCCTTTGACTGACCATTTTCATCAAACCCCTCATAGAGTGAAAATCCTTTTTGTGAATTTTAAAATGTTTTGTAAGCTCTTTAATCTTATGGGTTAAAAGAGCCACTTGAACCGCAGAATTTCCCGTATCTTGAGAACTTTTTTGAAAATTTTCCATCACTTTTTGTTTTTCTGTCATATTTTTTCCTTTTTTATTAAAACAGACCATAATCCATAAGTTTTACTTAGGCAAGTCTTTTTATGAAGAACTGGAGATTATATATTTAATTATCCAAGATATTTAATTTTCAAAAAAATGTCCCTGTTTTTATAACCTATCGGGTTTGAATTTTGAGCTTTTTTATTAAGCTAAATTCCCTCGTTATGAGAATTATACGCTTAACTTCCCAAAGTATATGATTTTCCAAAAGAAACTGCATCCTGTTGCCAGGGCAAAGGCCGGTTTTAAGGACAGGATGTCCGTATTGAAAAGCAGAAGTTTTCTTCGGAAAAAATAGAATATCTTTCAGTGGTTAAGGCTAAAGATAAAATTTTTCATAGTAACTCACTTAATTGCGCCTGTTTTTCATTAAAACTCTTTACTTACAAGATTCTCAAACTATTTTTAGATTCTGCCCTGATTACCTTTCCCTGCTTTTTAAAAGAAAGCCTTTATTTATACTGGTTTTAGAGGGTTTTTAAAGATTTTTTCGCACTTAAGCAGGCCACTATGATAACTTATTTAAATGTTCCATATTTCATTTTTTTAATTTGTTGATTTTAGCTTTTGACAGCCCTGTTATTT
>JAPPIY010000178.1 GCA_026914095.1 Oligoflexia bacterium | reverse complement strand
GTTCTAAGTAATTAGAGCAATAAGGCGGGCGGTGGCATTCAATTTGCGGAATATGAGAGAGGCTATGCAAGAAAACTCTTTCATAGTTAGTGATTTGAGGCTTTAAAATTTTAGCATTTAATAAGTGATGTCCATCTTCCAGATGCATTAAACTTCCAAAACGGCCCGAATCTTGTTTTAAAACATAATCCCGCCAATTTTGCTGTAAAGAGCTAGGGTCCCTATGATCCCCATGATCCGCTAAAGTGATTCCAATTTGCCAGTCATAATTGGAAATCACTGACAAAAGATCAGACAGAGAATGTCCCAGCTGATTTAAGTGATGATACATAGAGCCTGAAGTATCTGCCACAACTAAAATGTCCAATTTTGGTTTTTTCATTTTCAGTTGAAATTTTTCCTGCTCAAAGTTTTTAAAATCAGTGGAGAGGCTATTAAGAGTTTGAGTTTGCTCAGACAAACTTTGAAATTGTGTGCTGTTGTCGCAAGCAATTTGAAACAGCAAGCCAATAGTTAAAATTATAAAAAACCTCATACCTTTTTTTATTTTCGGATTAAAAAATTAAAATCTTTAAGTTTTTATAAGAAACTTGGGAATTATATATTTAGCCAGCCATTAAAGAACTATAAAATCAAGCCATCCAAAGATTCCCGAGCCTTATATAAGCTACTGTTTTTATCTTATAATAAGCTCTTGAAACTTATATTTAAAGGTTTTGATGAAAATCTTGGCGGGTTAAATATAGAGTTCCCAGAAACTTGCAGTTAATTGGTCTGTTTTTTAGGAAAGTAGCTAGATAAAGGGAGATACTAAGGGATTTGAGCTTGACTAAAGTCTTGTTTGTCTTATATTTTGTTTGTTTGCTAGGTTAAGTGTATTCTGTGCAGGAGATGGAAAGAAAATTAATCTTTTGTGTTGTGCAGGTCATTTTTTGTTTGTCTTCCTGCAATTCGATAAGTAAAAAGCAAGAAAAAACAGAGACTTATCGGTCCCTTTCAGCTATAAATCCAACCCCCTCTTCAGGAGCTGATTTTGTTGTCACAAACAGAGTATCCCGTGTGGTGTTGTTTCGTGATAAAAAGCCGGTGTGTTCTTTTTCAGCTGTTAAACATTCGAGGCGGATTCCTTCTTATTTTCAGCCGGTTTCGGATAATGTTCATTTCAGTCTGCCTGAGTGTGATCAAAAAGATCTGGGGATAGCTCATCGTATTTCTCAAAACGCTGTTTTTCTGGATGAAAATGGAAGATATCAAACAGCGGCCTTGCCAGTGCTGGCTGTTCCCGTTGCTTTCTGTCTAGCTGGTGGAGCCCTTGGAGCTTATATCGCTTCAAAAAGAGTAGAAAAACAAAGATCATACGACGAAAAAATGAACGATATGTTTGTCAGTACTCTGGGAATGCCAATCAGCATGATCGTTATGTCGTCCGGATACAAGGGAGTATTTGGAAAGTTCAATATAGCTGGAAGGTTTGGTGTAGCTGGAGTGTGCGCTGGCATGTCAGCCGTAATGGTGTTTTTTTACGAATGAATCTAAATTGAGAAACCAGATTCTCGCTTATGTCTTTAGGATAAGCTTTTAAAATATTTGTGATGAATCTGTTTTTTATTTTAATGCTTTTGATAAACCTCCAGCGAAAGCATTTTGTCCCCGGCATTACATCAGCTTTTAAGCGATTTTTCTCTCTCTTTTAAATCTCTTTTGAGAGATAGAAAACACTTCAACTGGCTCTTACATGTATTAACTAGTCAATGTGCCTATTGAAAGGAAGCTTATTTTAAAGCTGGGGAAAAATACCGTTTACTTATAGCAAAAGTTAAAGTTTTTTTCAGCTTATGAATGAGAGAACTTTGTATCTCAAAGACGATTAAGAAAGACTGTGGGATATTAAAACCACGGTTAAAGCCCGCTTTTTTCTTTTTTGACAGATTTAATTTTCTATAATACAAATCTTTTGCTATAATAAAACACAGGAGGGAAACTAATGTCTGTGGATGACTTTCACTTTGACCAAAGGGATAAAAACCTTTTAAATGAGATTAAAAAGTTTATAACTAGGGCAATAAAACCTATTACAAAAGATATAAAAGCAATAAAAGACGAACACAGCAAGCTAATAAAAGAACTGATTGAGGCAGGCTTATTAAGGGCTTGGACTAGCTCAAGATCACTTAAACAAGTAACTGAAAGAGGATACAAACTATTAAATAAGCATAATACAGATTCTTATTTAGATTCTAATTGTGAGCTTTTAAGGGATAAAGAGTTAAAAAACAAAACAGATGTAGAGATTTTTATTAAATGTTTAGATTGGGTAAAAAAACAAGGGCAAGAAAAAGCGATTGAGCTAAGGCTTAATAGTAATATAAATGAAGAGCAATGCAATGAGCTTTTATCTTTAGCTATTATGGAAAAAATAAAATCTACAAGCTGAAGGTTTGAAACCCCTTTCCTTGATATTTTTAGCAAATAAGAGGCCGTATAGGCCATTTTTGTAAAGATA
>JAPPIY010000095.1 GCA_026914095.1 Oligoflexia bacterium | reverse complement strand
TAAAATCTCAGTCCTGCGCTTTGCCACAAAGCGGCCTAGTGCCGCATTGCGCTCAAAGCTTGTCCTTATGGAAACAGGGGCTGAACTTGTTTAAGCTTTTTTCTATCAGGTCTTTGAATGATTAAAAAAGTCACTAAGAAAGAGTCTTGCCTATGGGTTTTATTTGAGTTTTCAAGCTCCAACTAGACTCCCGCTTTTGCGGGAGTGACAAAAGGGAGGAAAAATCAAGCAAGATCCGTATAATTTAATCATCCCAAGCTGGGGCAAAAGGAGGGTTAATAAGCCTTTGTTTATTTTTATTTAAACGGAACAACAGGGCTTTATCTTTGTCTTCCAGCTCAAAATCAAAAATATTGCAATTTTGCTCTATATACTCTTTATGAGCAGATTTAAAAATAACAACAACATTTTTTTGATCAATCAGCCATTTTAAAGCAATTTGGCTGGGAGATTTATTATATTTTTTGCCTAATGTGACTAACTGCTGAATCTGAAACACTTTTCCTCGGATTAAAGGGCTATAAGCCGTTAAAAACATGTTTTTACCTTCTATCAGATTCAACATTTTCTGTTGGTTAATAAGGGGATGATATTCCACTTGATTGGTTATAATCTGAGGGCAAATCTGCCTGGCCCTTTTCAGCAAACTACAAGTAAAGTTACTGACTCCAATAGACCGAACCGTATTCTCCTTTTGCAAAGACATAAAAGCTCCTAAACTCTCTTCTAAAGGAATATCTAAATTAGGCCAATGTATCAATAAAAGATCCACATAATCCGTTTTCAGCTTGTTTAAGCTAACTTGAAAACTTTGCTTTATTTTTTCTGAGTTTAAACGATCAAACCATATCTTAGTCGTTAAAAAAATATCTTCTCTGGGAATTTTTGATTCTTTGATTCCCTGCCCCACTTCCGCTTCATTATCATAAATTTGAGCGGTATCAATATGCCTTAAACCCAACTTTAAAGCTTTTTTGACAGAATCAACAGCCAAGGGACCGTTTAAGCGGTAAGTTCCAAAACCTATCTTTGGTATTTTAAATTGACTGTAAGACCAATATTCCATGAAAACTTAAGCTACATTAAGCTCTTTTTTCTCAATTTTATTGATGAGCTTGTATTTTAGTCTTTCTATGGCTTGGGCATGCAGTTGAGAAACCCGGCTTTCTGTTACTTTTAAAATCTGGCCTATCTTCCTGAGGTTGAACTCTTCATAGTAGTATAAAGATAAAACTATTCTTTGTCTTTCCGGCAGTTCTCTAATAGCTTCAACAATGACTTTATGAAGAGATTTCTTATTGATTTGATTTAAGGAAGAATCGGCATCCTCTAACATTTTTAAAACAAAATTCTTATCAGTATGATTAAAAATCGAGCTTTCATCTATTGACACCACACTCACTTCCTTAGTTTGATTTAACATAGAGTGATACTCCTCCAGACTCACCTCAAGGGCTGACGCAATTTCTTTTTCATTAGGCGGTCTTGAAAATTTTTGTTCTAAAGTTTTAGTTACTCTGTCAATTCTTTTAGCCTTATCTCTAATAGAGCGGGGAGTCCAGTCTTGAGCTCTTAAGGCGTCTAAAATAGCTCCTCTCACACGGAACTCAGCATAAGTTTTAAATTTATTGTTTCTGCTGGGATCATATTTTTGAATAGCATCCATCAATCCAATCACAGCGCTGGAAATCAAATCACTATATTGTATATTGGAGGGCAGACGAGAGGATATTCTTCTGGCAATACACTGAATCATAGGCAGATAATTTTCAACAATTTTATTTCTCTCTTGAATAGTCAGATTTTTCTTTAAAAGCATTTTCTCCTGTTGAATTTCTTTTTGCTGAATTTTCTGTTTTCTTTTTTTCTGCAAATCAATAATATTACTGTGGGTTCCCTTGTGTTGCGGCTTTTTTGTGATACTGTGAGTTTTTTTTAATTTTTTAGCTCGGTTGTTCATCTCTTCTCCTTTGGTTTAATTCAACACTTCTGTTTGAATGCGAACTTCATTTATTAAGTTGCCGCTTAGAAAAGCATTTAATTGAGATTGGATTTGACTGTAAAACTGCTCTTTTTTCAAGCTTCTGACAGATTGGCCCGATAAAAGAAATAACAGTTGCTTTTCTAATTTATGATTTTCAAGCAGGACATCTCTTTTATTTTCGTTATCAACAGTGACATGAACATACACTTTTGCTAATTGAGGCCCTTCTTGCCCTTTTAAATTCACTAATAAAGGAAAAATGTGGGAAGGCCTATGATCCCCTAAGCTTTTTTGAACAGAAAAGCTAAATTTATTTTTTGCGCTGAAAAACTGAAAAAATTTTAAGGCAAAAAAACTGATAAAAACAGCTAAAGAGCTAATAAAAATAAGTTGCGCTATTTTTTGGGAATAAAAAAGCTCTCTTCTTATAGGTTTGGAAAAAATAGCAGGATTTTGAAATTTAAACTTTAAACTCTTCATACTTAATAGAGATACAAAAAAGATTCCAATAGGGACTTTAGTTG
>JAPPIY010000117.1 GCA_026914095.1 Oligoflexia bacterium | reverse complement strand
GGGTTGAGGTTTAGGCTCTTTGGAAGATTTTATGGCGGGTTGAGGTTTAAGCTCTTTGGAGGATTTGACAGCATATTGAGGTTTTAATTCTTCAGAAGATTTTATAACTGGTTGAGGGTTTAGCTCTTTGGCAGGCTTTATGAATGTCTGAGGCTCTTTATTGACTGTATCGCAGTCTAAAACTGTTAAACTATAATTGTCTTGTTGATAAACTCCTTGGTGAATTGTCCAAGTTTTAGAGCTGTCATCTTTTTTTAATAAGCCTTTAACTTTAGAAAAATAATTAACGCCTTTTAACCAGCTATTTTTTACCGGAGCTTTAATATGAGGAAGAAAGACAGCTAAACTCTCTTTAGCGCGAGTCATTGCGACATAATACAATCGCTCTTTTTCTGAAATTGCAATTTGATTTTGAACTTGATTGTATAAATCATGACCATAAGATTTTACTTTCTTTTTCTCCCTTCCGCCAATAGGAACAGCAACTGCCATTTTCTGCCTCATTTCATCAAAGACAGCTATCTCTTCCATTTTACGGCCGGTTTGCAGGGAGGAAACATTCATAGAAAAATCCAATAAAATCACATGCTCAAATTCCAATCCTTTGCTTTTATGAATCGTCATCAATGAAATGGATGCGCTCTCTTCACAAGGCGGCGCTTCTTTGAAAGGCTCTTTTTCCTCCTCTTGATCTAATAACTCATAAAAAAGCTTTAATTCAGAAAATCTGTTATTATTTAAGAGATCAAGGAGTTTCCATAAATTTGCGATTGAGGAGGAAGTCGGATCTTGAAAGTAAGAGAGATCCATCAACGCCGAATCAAATAAAGCTTGTTTAAAACTTTCAAATAAACCATGCTTTTTATAATTATCCAAATAAGACTTCAGCCTTTTTACAAATAAAGCCTCTTTGTATTTTTCTTTTATAAAAGACCAAAAGGAAAGAGAGCCTTCTTCGCTGGAATGATATTGATAACTGCTGTCTGCTAAATCTTGATCCCACAGTCTAAAATAAGGAGTTCTCAATAAAGCCTTTAAATTGAGATCATCATAGGGGTTGATCAAAAATTTTAATAAAAACAAGCTGTCTAAGATCAATCTTTTTTGTGAAAAATTTTTAGAGCTATGGAGCATTAAAGGCAGGTTGTCGCTTCTTAAATAGTCAGCTGTTTTAACAATATCTTCATTCCTAGAGGACAAAACAGCGATTTGACTGTAATCCACTCCTTGATTCCTTAATTTTTGAATGTAATGACACAAAGTTTGAAAAACGCTCTTCTGACAGCTTTTCTCCTCCTTATTATAAGTGAAAAAAGAAAGATAAGGCTCAACAGAAGACAGCTTTTTTTGGAGAGGGGCTTTAAATTTTATAAAATTATCAGCTTGAAAAAAATCATTGTAGAAGGCAATCAACTGAGCGGAAGATCTATAATTTGTTTCCAGCCTTGTAACGGACTCTTTTACTTTTTGCTCTCTTCGGTTAAAGACATTGGGATCAGCCCCTCTAAAAGAGTAAATGCTTTGGCCGGGATCTCCCACACAAATTACATTTTTAAATTTTGTAAGCTGTTGAATGATCTGCTCTTGAAGCCAGCTGGTATCCTGATACTCATCAATAAACCAATAGTCCCACTCTTCAGAAAAAGTTTGAGCTATATGCGGTTTTTCCTGTAATAAATTATGAGAAAACAAAAGCAAATCCTCAATATCTAAAACAGAAGAGCTCTTCTTCTTTTCTAAAAATAGGGAAAAGAAGTCTTCTCCCGCTTTTTTCAACTCCTCAAATACAGGCGCAAACTCCTCTGAGCAAAAAATTTCCGCTGGTTTAACTAATTTTTTTATTTTCTCAGAATCTAAAATTTGCAGTTTATAATTCTCTTTAAAAAGCAGTTCAAGAGAGTTGTCCGACTTTATAAGAGAAGAAATCCTATCTCTTTCTTTTCTAAAATCTGTAAAATCATCTGCTGTATAAAAAGAAATATCTCCATATTTTAAGCGGTTTTTAAAATAAGATAGAAAAATATTTCTCAAAACCGGGTAAGGAAATTTTTGTAATAAAGAAAAATGCTTTTCATAAATAAACTTTTCCGCCAAGGTGTCAAACAGCTCCTCATTCGCATAAGAGATTTCAAAGTCAGGGTTTAAATTTATAAATAAACCGTATTTTTTTAAAAAATGATTCAAAACCCCATCAATGGTGGAAACTTGTAAAAAAGAGGATTGCAAATAATTTAAAAAAGCGGGAGCTTTTTTTAAATCATTTCCATTAGAGAGATTCTCAATTTCTTTTAAGGCTGTTTCAAACAGACGCTCTTTAAGCTCTTGGCTCGCCTTCCTTGTGAAAGTGCAAACAATCAGCTTGGGCGCCCTGCCTTTATCTGAAGTTAATTGATGAAACACATTATAAACTGATTGGATAAGAGTCTTGGTTTTTCCAGTCCCTGCCCCCGCTTTTATGAGCGGTTTTTTTAATAAATCAGACATTTATTTTTCCTCCACCCGACACCAAGTCCTATAAAAA
>JAPPIY010000083.1 GCA_026914095.1 Oligoflexia bacterium | reverse complement strand
GGTCTCTCCTCTCACTACAGAGGGATTGGCTGTTTTGAAAGGCGCGGATAGAGCCTTATTATTGGATTGAATAGAAACAGCTAGGTTAAAAGTAAGCAGGAATAAAAAAGCCATACTGGAAACATTTAGAGCTTCTTTTGTATAAAACAGCGCTTGTTTTTTCCAAACTCTTTGTTTGTGTTTTTCTTTTCTGTATTGATCTAAAATAATCAAGTTGTTTGTTTCCTCCGGTTTGTTTTGTGGAGAGTCTGCTCTTTTTAGATTCTGCTTTTGGATATCTTTTAATTCAGGAATTTCTTTTTTCTTTAAGTAATTGGACATATAAAAAATCTGTGATTCCGTTTTTGAGAGGCTTTTTTCTTTAGACGGCTCTAACTTGGCTTTTGTTGAGGAGAGTTTTTTTCGCTTTTTTTCCCGATAGTCTAAAAGAGAAATTACAGAATTGTCTTTTTTGTCAGTCATTTTGTCTGTTACCCAATAAACTTTTAAAGAATACAGCCCTTTTAAAACCGAATCGGCTTTTTTTTTTAAATACTTAAGAAGAATTTTGATTTTTTAGTTAAAATTTTTTAAAATAGGGGAAGTTCTTATGAAAATGGGGCTTTTTCTTTTCTATTTTGTGTTTTCTGGACTATCTTCTTATGGTTTAGGGCCGGCCCGGTTGGGGGAAAACAGCCTCAGAACAGTTTTATTTTTATCAAACCTAGACCAAATCGCTGTCAAATCAGCCAAACCTTTTGAGATCGCCGAGCAAGAGTTTTCAAACCAAAGGGCGGAAGATGAAAAAAATCAGTCTATAAAGGAAGAGCTTGATCAAAAAAAGCTAAATCCAGCGGTAGAGAAAACAGCCGATCAAACAGAACAAGGCGCCTCTTCCCAAATCATTACAAAAAAAATAAAAAGTATTTTTGAAGATTTTATAAAAATTTTAGAAAACCGCTCTGTGGAGTCGAAAGAATATAAAAAGGCTGTTAAGTTTTTAGAAAACTCTCTTTATAATGAAGCCAGTTTTGAAAGTTTAGAGCTTCTTGCCCAAGTTTATGAAGATAGGGAGGATTTTAAAAATCAAATCAATGTTTTGAATATTCTTTCTGTGAATTACCCTAAAAAGCCAGAGTCTTTTTACCTTTTAGCTATGGGGTATAAGAACAAGTATCTTAAGGTTGGACAGGAGAAGTCAATCAAATCAAGCAAGGAGCTTTTAAAAGAAAAGGAGGGGTATAAGAAAGAGATCATTAAAAATCTCAACCAAGCTTTAAAATTAGATTCCAAACATATCCCCTCTTATATGGCTTTACTAGATATACTACAGCTTACAGACCCTAAAACGGATGAAAAAAAACATACCAGAGCTTCCTTGTCGGTTGTTTTGGATATGTGGAAGAGCTTAAAACAGAATAAATACTATATTTTTTTGTGCAAGGCTTATTATGACAATCAGTTTTTTAAACAAAGTTTAAAGGCTTGCGCCCGCTCAGTTAAAAGGAACCCTAAAGACCCTTTAAGCCCTTTAATTTTGTCTTTAAGCCTTTCTAATGAAAAAAAGAAAGAGGAAAAGCTGGTTTTAACCGCTCAAACTTTTCCAGAGTCTTTTTTCGTGCAGTATAAAACAGGCCTTTATTTTATGGATAAATCTCCTCGTTCGGCTATTCTTTACTTAACTTCAGCTCACAAACTGGAGCCAAAGCATGTAATATTAAATAAAATACTGGCAAAGCTTTTATTTGATAACAAAGAGGAAGAGAGATCCTATAATTATTTTTTAAGCTCCTGCGTGCTCACGGAGGGCTTGTTTTTAGAGGATTTTAGAAGGGCTAAAAGCAGTCTTCGCCGAAAGAATAAAGTGGATTTAATTGTCCAGTTTCAAAAAGGGATTCGGGAGTGCTATCAAACGGTGAAAAAGCAGAAACAGAAAAAGTCTTAAGCGGCTTGCTTTTTTGTTCGTTTTTTTCTTTCGTTTTTTAGGGTTAAGCCGTATTTTTCCAGCTTTCTATAAAGAGTGGCCCGGCCGATTTTAAGCCTTTTAGCCGCTTCATTGACATTTAGATTTTTGATTTGAACTACTCTTTTAATTGTAGCTTCCTGCAACTTATCTAATGAGAAGTCTTTATTGGCGCCGATGGGGAGATTGATGATTTGCTTGGATAACTCCTCTTCCTGGATATACTGGTCAATTTCCTCTAAAGTCGCCCATTCCTTTTCTGTGTAGGTCGTAAAATCCAAACGATTTTCTCTGGCAAACTTGGAAATCACTCGGTTTTGTATGTGATTTGCCCCTACTGATATAAGAATCACTTTATTTTGTGGGTTTTGATTTTTTTTGGCTTTTGGCATAGCAAGCTCCTATTAGGTTGGTTTGATTCACTTATCGGCAAAACGAGAGAAAAGTTGAGTCATAAAGACAACTTTTTAGAAAAAAAGGGCTAATTTTCTTGAATTTGGCTATTTATTAGACTGAGACTTGAATTTTAATTGCATTTTGCTGATGAGCTGGATGGCCATTTTTTCATGGGCTCGGCACATTTTCAA
>JAPPIY010000027.1 GCA_026914095.1 Oligoflexia bacterium | reverse complement strand
TTTGTGTTAAAGAAGGGCTGTCTTACAGCTCTACTCCTCATTTGGTGGAGTGCCCGGGAACAGAGCCTCACTTAAAAGCTTTAAAGACCTCTTTTAAAAAAACTTATTTGGCAACCAGCCCAGAAATGCATCTTAAAAGACTCCTCTGTCAAGATTGGACTGATTTTTTTGAAATTAAAACTTGTTATAGAGAAGAGGCCATCAGCCCCCATCATCAAGTGGAATTTACTTTATTAGAATGGTATCGCGCTTTTTATTCCAGCAGGGAATTGATGAAAGAAACTTATGAGCTTCTCTTATTTTTGCAAGAAAAAGGCTTTTGCAAGCTGTTTCCTTATAAAGTTTTCACTGTTGCGGAGCTGTTTAAAAAATATCTTGATTTTTCTTTGACCCCTGAAAGCTCTAAACAGGATTTAGCGGATTTAGTTGAGAAACATAAACTCAATGATTTGAGTTATTCTGAAAACAGGCAGGCTTTCACAGAGAGTTCCTCTCATACCAATGAACAACATTACATAGGCAGTCATTCCCGCGAAAGCGGGAATCTTCAACGAACAAGCTTTGAAGATATATTTTTTCTTTTATTTTTAAACCAAATTGAGCCTAAACTGCCTAAAAAAACTCCTGTTTTTATTTGTAACTACCCTCCTCAGCTTAGGGCTTTTGCTCAAATCAATCAAAAAGGATGGGCGGATCGGTTTGAATTGTATTGGCGGGGATTGGAGCTGGCCAATGCCTTTTATGAAGTGATTGACCCCTCGGAGCAGGAAAAGATATTTCAGGATCACTTGAAGGAAAGAAAAGAGGGCCTGCCTTTAGATTTTGAGCTTTTAAAAGATATGAAAAGAGCCATGCCGCCGGTCAGTGGTGTTGCGCTGGGTTTGGATCGCTTGTTTTTGGCCCTTTTTAATAAAAAGGATTTAAAACAGACACGGCTGTTTCCTCTTTGAGCTTTTCAAGGTTTATTTTTTTGAGGATTATGTAGTCAGTCCTGAAAAAGTCAAAGAAGAAGTTTTCTTATTCAAAAGCTTGTAAAAAAGAGGAAAAAATGAGTTCGGCTTTGACCACAATGCGACTGGAAGTCGCTTTGTGGCAAAACGCGTGACGATGTAAAAAAGT
This sequence comes from Oligoflexia bacterium, assembly GCA_026914095.1. Lineage (GTDB taxonomy): Bacteria > Bdellovibrionota > Bdellovibrionia > Bdellovibrionales > UBA1609 > JACOND01. Next base: position 1,412 of record JAPPIY010000027.1, on the reverse strand, counting down.
TGTGTCCTCCAGTTTAGACGACAAAGTTGTTTTTGGGTTTATACTTAGGGTTAAGTTACGCCAAACTGAGGTTGTAGTTCAGTTAACTAAAAAAAGGAGGAACACAACATGGATTACTATTATATTGGCTTAGATGCCCACATTAAGACAAGCAGTTTTGTGGTTCTTGATACAAAAGGTCAAGAAATATCAAAAGTGAAAGTGGAGACAAGAGAAAAGGATCTGCTTTCAGTGGTTCGCGGTTTGAAGGGCAAGCCTAGAAAGCTGGTATTGGAAGAGATGCCATTATCTCAATGGCTGTATCTTTTATTTAAAAAGGAGGGGGTGGAGGAAGTGGTAGTCTGCAATCCTGTTTTTTTGGGTAAAAATTGCCGTTCCAAGACGGATTATAATGATGCTTTACATTTGGCGAATGAGTTAAGATGCGGTCATATTTCGTCGGTGTATCACGCAGACGATCCATTTATAAAGATGAGGTCATTGGTATCAAACTATGAAGATTTGAACACAAGTTGTGTGAGAGCTAAGAATCGCTATAAGAGTATTTTTAGGTCTCGGGGTCTTCGTGTTAAAGGCGGGCCGTCATTTTATAAAAAGAGGGCAAATTTAGATTTATTAGAGTATCGGGAGGATCGTTTTGTAACTGAGAGTTTATTTAAACAGATTGAGGATTTGACGGAACAAAAGGAAAAGTTTAAGAGGTGTTTTTTGGAGTATAAAAGGAAGAATATCACGATAAAGAATTTAACGACAATTCCGGGTATAGATATAATTCGTTCTATGGCTATAGCTGGTATAGTGAGTAATCCTCATCGTTTTAAGAACAAGCATAAGTTTTGGTCTTATTGTATGTTGGTTAAACACAAGCGCATAAGTGATGGGAAAGTTTATGGGACAAGGGTTCGTTATGTTCGAAAGGAGCTGAAGGGAGTATTTATTGTGGCGGCGGAGTCTAATTTAAAGACGAGGAGCAGTTTAAAAAGGCAATATGATGAGTTATGTTCCAAAGGTCTTGATAGGAGGAAGTCAAGAAAGGCGATAGCGAGGAAGCTTGCGGGGATAGCTCTTAGTATTATGAAGAAGGGAGGGAAATACGATGACAAGCGTTTTGAGAAGTTAAAAAGTTTAAAATGATACCTTTTAGTGTGGATAGTTTTTTCTGTAACAGAAAGTTGTATGAATTAAATTTGAAATACTAGGAGTGGAAGATAAGGCCCATTTCAGACATGATCTTAAAGATCCAAACGCATGACTGGCCTGCTTCCTTTTATATCCGACATTGTAATGGTCCGAGTGAATGTTAAAGTTCAATAGAGGCCCAGACAGATGAATGAAAGAGTATCAAACTTTAAAAAGCAACTGGACTTCCCCAAAAAGAGAGGACAATTTTGAAGTAATAAGATACTGTTAGT
>JAPPIY010000255.1 GCA_026914095.1 Oligoflexia bacterium | reverse complement strand
AGTCAAGTCTGAGCTTAAGTCAAGTCTGAGCTTAAGTCAAGTCTGAGCTTAAGTCAAGTCTGAGAAAAACTCCTGTAAGCGAACAACAGCTTTTCTTATGGCTGACTCTTCGGCGACATAACTCAATCTGAGGTAGCCGGGCCTGCCAAACTCTTCCCCGCAAATACAAAGAAGTTTTTTATCTTTTAAGAGCTTTTCCATTATATCTTTAGAGCTGTTTAACCGCTTTCCCTTGTGTGTTTTGCCTATAAAACTTGTAACTCCCAGCCAAAGATAAAAAGCCCCTTCAGAAGGGAAAAGCTTTAAACCTGAAATATCTTTCAAGCCTTCGGTTAAAATATCTCTCACTGTTTTTAACTTTTGGATGGTCTCTTTAATATCTTCCTCACACTGTTCAAAAGCCTGCTCAAAAGCTCTTTGAGCCATGGAGTTGGCGCAACTGACGGTTTGGCTTTGAAAGGCGGAAAAAACTTGCGCCAATTCTTTAGAGCCTATCAGCCAGCCCAAACGCCAGCCGGTCATCAGATAATTTTTAGAAGCTCCATTTACAGCTAAAACCCGATCTTTTAAATCCGGGCAGACATTTAAAAGATGAGGCGCGTATTTTCCCGAAAACACCAGACGATCATAAATGGCATCCACTAAAGTCATCACATGGGGATTTCTTCTCAAAACCTCTCCCAAAGCTTTCAGCTCTTCTTCCGTATAAATAGCGCTGGTGGGATTATTAGGCGAGTTCAGCAAAAAAACTTTTGTTTTAGAATTTATGTTTTTTTCTAACTCTTCGGCTGTGATTTTGAAGTTTTGTTTGGCTTGAGTGGGAACAATCTTTAAATCCGCGCCTGAAAAAGCAATAACAGGAGGATAGCTCATCCAATAGGGAGCGGGAAGCAAAACCTCATCTCCTGTTTCGCAGAGGCTTTGAAAAACAACATATAAAACATACTTACAGCCGTTGGACACAAAAACATTTTCAGCGCTAAAAGGGATAGAAAACTGCTGGCTAGCCTGCTCAGCTAACTTTTTTCTTAAAGCCTCCTGCCCGGCGGAAGGAGAATATTTGGTATAGCCTTCCTCAATTGCCTTTTGCCCAGCGGCTCTTATAGCTGGATAAGTTTTTCCCTGCAATTCACCAATGGCCAGGCTGATAACATCATCCCCTTGGCTCTTCATTTGCTGCGCCATTTTTAAAAGCTCAAAACCAACTGACGGTTTTAGATTTTTCACACGCTGAGACAATTTCATAATCAGCCTCCTTTTGCCATTCGCTCTTTTATTTTTTTCTCTACAAAGTCCGGAACCAAATCTTTCAAATCTCCTTTATGAAAGGCAATTTCTTTAATCCATTTTGAGCTCACCATTTCTGTCCCCATCCCTGAAAATAAGAAAAGGGTCTCCATTTCAGGAAAAATTTTTTTATTATTCACTGCCAAATCTCTCTCATAAGGGAAATCCGTAACCGACCGTATTCCTCTTAAAACCGCAAAAATCTTATTTTTCTTCAAATAATCCGTTGTCAAACCCTCATATTTATCTACTGTCACATTAGACAAATGTTTCAAGGCCCGCTTAGCCATGTCCTCTCGCTCCTTCAAAGAAAACCAGTATTCTTTATGAATGGAAGAAGCCACTAACACCGTGATCCTCTTAAACATACGACTGAGGCGATTCACCATATCAATATGGCCGCAGGTGATAGGATCAAAACTGCCCGGGTAAAGTCCATGAGAAAAATCTTGCTCTTTCATCTTATTCCGCTTTGTAAAACCAGACCTTTTTATCATTAAAATCTTTTTTAGAAAAGAGATAAAAATCAAAATACCTGTTTTTTAATTGCTCTCCAGCCTCTGTCTCTATAGCGATTACAGTTTCTTTATGAATCAAGAGACTGCTTGACAAAGCCTGCATGAGGGAATCCCCCGCTTTTAAGGCAAAAGGAGGATCAACTAAAACAATATCAAATGCGGGTATTTTAGCTTGGCTTTTTGAGCCTAAAACATTCTGTTTTTGATTTTGTTTTAAAAAAGAAAAGACATTTTTTTTATGAATCCACAACTTTTTATCTTTTGGAAGAAAACTCCTGTTTTTTTGAATGAGTTTTATACAGGAAGAATGATTTTCCACCCCATGAGCTAAGCTGGCCCCCCGAGACAGAGCCTCTAAAGCCAAACTCCCTGTTCCTGAAAACAAATCCAAAACTTTACAGTCTTCAAACAAATAAGGGCTTAAGACATTAAATACTGTCTCTTTCACCCGATCTGTCATAGGGCGGACAGGAAGTCGATCCGACCATGATTTGAGCTTTCTTCCTTTCCATGCTCCTGCGATAATTCTCATTTTTTACTTCCACAGTTGATTTTAAAAAATACCACCCTAGCTTGTTTTAAATAAAATAGGGAGAAAAATCAGCAGGAATCAAAAAAATAGGGAAATTATTACATGACATCACATAAAAACCTTCAAACTAAAGAGTTTTGAGCTGTTTATCTAAGAAATAGGTTCATGACAACTTAAGCCCATTATGATAGGGGTTAAGTTGTTAAAATGACT
>JAPPIY010000341.1 GCA_026914095.1 Oligoflexia bacterium | reverse complement strand
TATAGTTTTTTCTGCTGTATTTGATTCCAGTTCTATCCATAAAGGAGAACAGTTTTTCTTTATCAAAATCTTTTTTGAAATCGAACTCTTTGCAAGGAACTTTATCAAAATTTAAAAGGTCTTCTTCTTCCATAAAATCCCTTATTTCTTCTGACTTCAATTTTTGAGAGGTAGAACCCGATCTGATATAGTAACCTGAAGAACACCTATGGGGTTTCTTTTTACTCTCTTCTATTTCTACAATTAAAACTTTTTCTTTCTTTATTTCTTGAAATGAAATGGATATTTTAGGGTCACAATTTTTAGCAATGTTTTCTATCTGGCCTTTCAACCTGCTTGTGATATTGATACCTTTTATTTTACCTTCATTTGTGATGCCAATATAAATTTTACCACCGGAAGCGTTGGCAAAAGCAACAATCTCTCTATCAAGTTTTTTATATACTTCCTCTTTAAATTCGGTTTTATGGTCTTCTCCTTTTTTAAGGATAGATTTGAGGTCTTTTGAAAGGTTAATTTTGCTCATTTTTGGCCCTTTTTGCTGTATCTTAATGGGATTTTTTCTGTAAAACAAGCCCTTTATCTATTAAAAAAGACCGCTATTGACAAAGATGCCTCTCTCTCAAGGGAGGCTATTTTTTTATCTTCTAAGTTTCCTCTCTGGTTCGCTTGCTCTCTATTATTTTTTTAAAGCTCTGGTCGGCTACTTTGACCGAACAAAATTTTTTTGCCTGTTTTTTGATTGTATTTTAGAGGATAAAAAAATCGGCTCCCTCCCCCCTATGGAAAAGTAATTGTCAAGGATATAATCTTCCACTACAAGAAATTTATCAACTTGCAATTACGGCCTCTGAACTCGGTTTTAAAAACAATCACTCAATATAAAACCCAAAAATAATCACGAACCTATCTTTATTGTTTCTTCAAAAAGTGAATCAGTATCTTCACATCCACCTATATTGACACTCACTCAAAAACAGCGGGTCATAATAAATCCAGAAAAATAGAGCAGGAACCAATCATTTGAAAGAACATATGATTAAAATCTACCAAAAATCATCGCCCATGGGAGGGATCAGGCTTTCTCTGCTCATTTCCAAAGTTCTTTCTTATTCCCATAATAATAAATCGACTGAACGACTTTAAAACCTTGAAAATCTGATTAACTCTTTTCTCTTATACTCTTCTCCCTCCTATATGGATCAAATTTCTGTCCTGTTTTTAAAACTCCATAAACTAAAACCGCCAACCTCCTTGCTACATTGTGCCTCGCTATTTGTGGAGACTTTTGTTTCTTATTAACCTGATATTCATAAAACTCTTTTAAGGGATTATTACATATTTCCTGTATCACTATATGAGAAGCCATCTTAAAAACCTGTTTTAATGGCCTGTAATATCTCGGCTGTCTCTTCCCATAACTCCGACCCCCGCTCATCTTCTCATGCTTAATTAAACCACAATAACTTAAAAAATGACCCCTCCTCTTGAATCTCCTGATATTTACGACAACAGCTAATATCTGAACAGCATGGATAGCCCCTATCCCAGGAAGACTTTTTAAAAGCCCTATCTCCTTGTACTTACAAGATAGCTTCTTAAACTCCAAATTATAATTCTTTTTTACACTTTCATTCAACTCTATCTGTTTATCTATCTCTTTTAAAATAAAATGAATAGACTCATTCTTGGAAATACATTTATCTTTTTTATGATCCAAACCCTCGCAACGGAAAAAAGCTGACCTTTGATTTTTCAAACGAACTCCGCTTCTTACAATATCCTCATAACCATTTACCAGCTTCCTTAAATAAATGGCATCCTCTCCACTATGATAAACTTCTTTCAACATGTTTGCCCTAAATAAACCAGCTTACTAGCATCTATCTTATCATTTTTCGCCCCCTCTGATAATAGCTTATTACGATGAGGCTCGCACACTATTATTTTTGACACATAGGGCTTAAGCTCGCTGTATATCCATTGAGAGCTTTCTGTCTCTTCAACAGTAAAAATCTTCTTTCCTTTTAAGCTTCTCAGATATTCTTTCACATACGAAAGATTACTTGATACCTCCATAACTCTCATCTTATTACTCTTTCCCGTCATCCTAGCTAACGCCATATTACTTTTTGCCCAGTCTAATGCTATATAATGATCATACATATATCCTCCTCCTTTTTTGGCTTTGAATAATCCAATCTTGTCTGATTACAGCCTTTCAGACAACCTATCAGCTTATTAAGAGACTCCTTTTTCATTTATCATTTTCAGATTGCAAAGCGCTCCCTCCGCTTTTTTCTGGTTGGCCAAGAAAGCAAGCAGGCAGACTGCTAACCATAATTAAGGAGGTGTATCATGGTTAAAAAAGATATTTATCAGGAGATAACAAACCAAATTATTTCTGACCTTGAAAGAGGTCTCCCCGTCTGGGAAAAGCCCTGGGAAAAAGGCTTTATGGGTTTTCCCGAAAATGCTTTTTCCAAGTCTTTTTATTCAGGGGATAGTTTTCAATGACTTTAAAAGTGGGAAAATAATTAAAATTCAATAAAA
>JAPPIY010000129.1 GCA_026914095.1 Oligoflexia bacterium | reverse complement strand
CCCCTTATATTTTATCCAAAAGCATCAAAGATTATCTCATCAATCTTCTCTGTTTTTACATCAGTTCCGAACAGCTTTTTGAAAAGAAAGAGGGGGAAAGCAAATCTCATGAAAAAACGCTTATAGAATGGTACAAAAAAAGCCAAAACTCCAACAAACAAGAAAAATTATATCTATTTAAAAAAATGGGGGATTTTAGCCTATATCTGAGCGGTTTTTTTAGAGAAGCCCTTACAAAAAAGCTGGTCCATTTAAGCTATTATGAAGAAATGGGGCGAACCGCCTACCACTATGTCAGCCAATCCTATCCTCCTCAACTGAATGTATTTAAAGAGCTTTCAAGAGAGTTCAAAGACATTTCTGAGATTCTCTTTTCTCTGCAAAAACAATCGGCCTTTCAAAGTCAAAAAAAATACTTTTTAAATTTGACAGACAAGCCATCCTTAGAAGGCTTAAAACACAATCCGCTCTCTCATTAAAAAAAAGTTTTAAAAATACTTTTTTTGATTTAAACTGACACAAATGTTTGGTCTGGGCTTTACAGAAATTTTACTGTTAATTTTAATTGCTTTTTTAATTTTTGGCCCTCAACAATTTCCAACCGTTATGAAAAATTTTATAAAAATCTTAAACGAGCTGAAATCCGCCTTCACAGAAGTAAAATCAGAATTTTATGATGTTCAAACAGAGGCTGACAAGCAGTTCCATCAAATCAAAGACAAGCTTGAAGAGGAGTTTAAGTTGATTGAAGAGCCAAAAAAAGAACAAGCGCCTGACAAGGAGCCGAAAACAAAAGATTCTACTGAAAAAAAATAGCTTTTATAAAAAATCATGGACACAAAAGAACTGAGTTTGACAGAACATCTGACAGAATTAAGAGGGCGAATTATAAAATCCCTTTTATTTTTAATTTTAGGCTCTGTTGTATGTTATTTTTTTAGCAAAGACATTTTATCTGTTATTGGACAGCCTATTAAGCCCTACTTAACAGCTACAAAAGGACATCTTATTTTCATTTCCCCGTTTGAAAAGTTTTTTTCTCACCTCTGGGTGAGTTTATTTGCCGGTTTTATTTTATCCAGCCCATTTTGGATGTATCAAATTTGGAAATTTATCTCACCAGGGCTGTATAAAGAAGAAAAAAAATGGTCTTTGCTGTTTGTAAGCTCCAGCGCTCTTCTTTTTCTATCTGGAATTCTATTTGTATATTTTGTGGTTTATCCCTTCTCTTTTCGTTTTCTATTGAATTTTGGAGGAGGAAGTGAAGTCGCTTATATCTCTTTAAAGCCCTATTTGTCCTTTTTTCTAAGAACAGCTGTCGTTTTTGGTTTAGTTTTTGAAATGCCAGTTATTTTATTTAGCTTGCTAAAATTAAACCTCATCACCGTCAAACAGTTAACAAAAGCGCGACCTTATGTTATTGTGTTCATAGCCGTTTTATCCGCTATGATAACACCGCCAGATGTTTTCAGCATGCTCTTCATGATGCTCCCTCTTTATCTTCTGTTTGAGCTTTCTATTTGGATCAGCCGAACTTTTTTAAAGCTCAAATAGCTGAATCTTGCGCAAATTTTCCTCTGAAAAGCTTAAAACTCAAAACAGAGAAATATAAAAAAATATTTTACAAATAAAGACTTTTATTTATAATCTTTGATGTATAAAGGGTGGTTTCATTTTGTTTGAGGTTAGCTGGATTCCCGCTGTTGCGGGAATGACTGTCTGAACGAAAATGAAAATGATTCTGTCAGCGAATGACTGAACACTTACAGGAATGATGAAAAGGGAAAAAACAAAAAGGCTGGGGGGAAATTTAAACAAGATTTTTAAAACCACTCAATTTATATCAATCGGGTTTGAATTTTCTTGCTTTTTCTGAAGATTCCCGCTTGCGCGGGAAGGACTGTTGTGGTGAAATATCAATCCCGATTGATATAACATATTGGCCTAGTTAATAGCGCATATTATATTGAATATGATTAAAATTTTAACTTTACTTTGTTTAATTTTTTCAGGAACTCTCTTTCTTTTTGAACCTCAATTCAAAAAAAAGGATAAAAAACCCTTTTATTTTGCTCCTCCTGAGGTTATAAAGCGCTTCTCTTTTGGTTTTGATGATCTTTACGCAGACATCTTATGGATGCGTTTGATTCAAAACATTGACTTTTGCAGTTCAAAAAAAGGAATCCCTATTTATGATGGCCAGACAAAATATCAATGTGAAAAGGGCTGGTCTTACAAAATGACATCAGCTATCACAGAGTTAGCGCCGCGCTTTTTAACTCCTTATGAAATAGCAGGCTCTATTATGAGCGTTATTATGGGGGATAAACTTGGAGCTAAAAAAATTTATGACAAAGCTCTCAAAGTATTCCCTAACCATTGGCAGATTCACTTTAGCGCCAGCTATCATTATTTAGTGGAATTAAAAGAGGAGGAAAAAGCCGCAAAACTCTTAATAAAAACAGCTGATCTGGGGGGGCCTCTTTGGCTTTATGCCCTAGCGGCTAAAACTTATCAAAAAAAGGGTCAGCTTTTATTAGCTTAAGATTTACTCA
>JAPPIY010000259.1 GCA_026914095.1 Oligoflexia bacterium | reverse complement strand
TATCTAAAAGGTGCTGTTCTATAGCCTTTTCAAAAGCGATTTCTTTAACCTTGTTAGACATTTATAAAACCTCCCTGTCGCAAACTTATTGTGGATATGTCACAAACTCCTGATATTAAGAGCTTTAATAAAAACTGTTAATCTTCTCATTTTAATTTATTTCCTTTTTTTTGTTTTTGGCCCATATCCTTGAGGGACAAAATTCTGTTCTTTCATCCATTGAATAGCTTTTTTTAATTTTTCAGCAGAAAATCTTTTTTTGCTTTTATGCCAGTTGTTTTTTACTTCATTAACAATTTCATTATCTGAAGGAGTTTTGCCTTCAATTAAAAAATCATTCCATACAGAGTAAATGGTATTTACAATTTCTGATTGCTCTGTTGTAAATTTTTTAGCAAAGGGAAGAAGTTGATTTAATCTTTCTTTATAATTTCCCCAGTATTCATCAAAATAAGCTTTGTAGCCTTCAGAGTTTTCAAGAGCTTTGTATTTATACATAGAGCCTGCCTTAATAACCTCAAACCATTTATTTTTTTTCATAATGCCTTCCATTCTATAAATATCATTATCTAAGGGGCCGGCGGCTGACCGCTTATATGTTCCCTTCAAAGGTATTTGTAAATGGGCTTCACATAGATAAAGGGTTTTCATAAATTTTGTTCTTCCAAAATGAGGATCATCTTTTAACTGAGCGACAATTTCCGCTCCAAGAACTGTTTTTTTAAAAAGAGAATTTTCTGGCTTTTGTTCAGCTTGCTTGACAATAAGTCTAGGGCTTTTCTCTGGCATAGATTTAAAATAACTTTTTTCTGAACTAGCTTTGGCAATAAGCACAGATTTTTTTGTTTCAATAGGCTTAAGGGATTTTGACTTTTTAAGTGGAATTATATTTTCAATTTGAGACTTATGAACATCAATTTTTCCTGTAACTGTGGAAGTGATTAAAGCAGAACGATACTCTTTTAAAAGGTCAATAGATTTCTTTATTTTTTCTATTAGGGAATCAATACGGGAGGTTTCTTTATCAAGGAAGCTTGCAATAGATTTTTGCTCTTGAAGAGGTGGAAGTAATACTGGAAGTTTTTTTAAAAGTTCCTGACTTAAAGAGGTTCTTGTAACAAGATTCATTTCCTTTACAAAGAATCGCCTATGTAAATCCGATCTAAAGTAGTATTTTGAAAACCCTTTATACAAAAGTTTATTTTTAGGTCGAAAACGAATTAAAAAACCTGAAAATACGGAATTTTCAATAGTTTTTAAACAAGTTGAAGTGAATCCTATATCTTCTATAGTTTCAGATGTTCTTGTAAAAAATATGTCACTCTCTAAGACAGAGTAATATTTTCTTTCTTGTTCAGTGGATTCTATGAAATTATCCAATTTAGTTGGTAACGATAGAAAATTATATACTGCACTATAACTTAAAAATGGAAATCCTGTTCCAAAATATTCAGCTTTCTTACTAATACCATTTTGGCACTGTCCAACATATCTTAGCTTTTTTACCTCCCAATGTTCTGGTATTTTTCCCAGCCATTCTATCCCAGAGTCTTTTATTTTTACATTGGGATTAAGTCCTTTGGTTACAGCTTGAGTAATAAGAGCTGATCGCTTTTCTTTTAATAGCTCAATCTGCTTTTCCTTTTTCTGAATCAAAGAATCAATCCGAGAGGTTTCTTTATCAAGAAAATTGATAATAGTTTTTTGCTCTAAAAGAGATGGAAAAGCAACATTGATTGATCCAATAATTTCACTGTTAAGATTAGAGAGACCTGTTGTTGTAGTAGAAAAATAATCAAATTGTTTGCGACCTATTTCGCAATTAAATATATACCATACATATTGTGGTAATATTTTTTGAACAACCCGAAGCCTTTGCATAAAATTAGAATAACAACAATTAAGATTTTCTATATCTTTAGTTACAATAGAGGTCTTTCCAATATGAGAAGCTGATCCACTTGATTTTGTAATAACAAGATCATTTTCTATAAGACGATAAGTATTATATTCAAAAGAAGAAATCCTCCTTTTAGCAGGATTTACAATGTTCCATTTTCCATCAATTGTTTGTTCAGTAGAGCGCAGTATAGTCACTCCATCTTCATCAAAATCTTCCCCCCATATTCCCCCTTCATTTTTAGATAGAAGTCTCTTAATGCACTCAATATTCCAGTATGTTGGTATCTTTCCAAGCCATTCTACACCAGAGTCTCTATATGAAGGATAGGATTTATTTTTCTGTTTATTATAATTTGTTTTCATAGGCTTACTTCCATGTTTAGCCTGTTTTTATTTTATGATTTTTTTAACTCACCATTTGTGAAAGCATTTCTGCAATTTCTTTTTCTATCTTTTGTAATTCTGTTTCAATTTTATGTAATGGACGGGGAGGATTGTATTTGTAAAAATAACGATTGAAATTAATTTCATATCCGATTTTTGTTTTTGATTCATCAATCCATGCGTCAGGCACATGGGGCAATACTTCTTTTTCCATATAAGTTGTAATATCCTCTTTTAGTGGGACATTTTCATAATCTCTTAGTTCTGAATCAGGT
>JAPPIY010000128.1 GCA_026914095.1 Oligoflexia bacterium | reverse complement strand
GAGAGGATTCAAAAATGATTCTGTCAGCGAATTATTGAACACTTACAGGAATGACGAATTTTGCAGGAAGGGCAAATTTTGTGTGAAGGGCGAATTACTGAACTCTTACAGGAATGACGGTCAGACTGGAAAACCTAAATAGGATCATTATAGACTTGACGCCGCATTGTGTTCAAAGCCTGTCCTCGTGGAAACGGGGGCCGAACTCGTTTTAAGTCTTTTATCTTTGAGTTTTTTCAGTATATCAATTGAATATATAGACTCAAAATTCAAACCCGTTCAGTATATCTCAGTTAATAAGAATTGAACCTGTTTTTGTTTTAATATAAATTATAAACATGCAACCTGCTTTTAAGGATTTGATAGATGTTTTGTTTACTAAAAAGCATAATTCGGTTTATGATCCAGAGTATCAGGAGCATTTAAGAAAAGCTCCTTGGGAGGAATGGCTCAGTCAAAATGATTATTTTGATGTTGTGGAGGAATATATCACAACATTTATCAATTGGATTTATTCCAGCAAAGAAAACCATGTTTCTCAGAGCTTAAAAGAGAGATACCCTAGAAGAGATATTACAGTAGGGACAACTCAGACTTTTGATGAAGCTTATTTTAGATATGCAGGGCGGAGGCTCAGGCTGTTTCGAGGAGAGTACACTTATCATAAAAGATGCTACCCTAATTGTAAATGGCTGGATCAGCCGGCGAAACAGGATCACGAATGGGGGGAAGATTTGGATGAGAGGGATTGGGTGATTGTGTCTCACCCTTTTTGCGGCACAGGGGGCGAGCACCCAAAGCTGAAAGAGCTGTTGGATCGATGTGAAAAAAAAGATATCCCTGTTATAATGGATTGCGCTTGGTTTGGCACATGTTTTGGCTTAAACTTTGATTTCAGCCACCCTGCTATAAAAGCAGTCGCTTTCAGTTTGTCTAAAGGGATTGGTTTGGGCTCTATGAGAACAGGTTTGAGGTTTAGCTCTTACTCTAAAGAGGAAAATAAGCCAATTGCCCAGCAAAATAGATATAAACATCTGGTTTTGAGCAACTGTCAAATTGGCATCTACCAAATGAAGCGCTTTAGCCCTGATTTTACTGTCAATAAATATGCTCATTGGTATAAAAAATTGTGTGAGAATTATGGAATGACGGCTGTCAACTGTTTGCATGTCAGCCTTCTGCCGTATTATAATGAGCATGCCAGTCATTTTTTAGTGGATGAAAGTTACTCAAAAGTAGGGGTGCGGGAGGCGCTTAAAGCTATTCGTCAGAAAAAGCTGATTTTATAATTATGTCTAAAACTTTTTGTCCTCTTCCATGGATTTTTCAAGCGGTTCGCAACAATGGAGATGTAAGGCTTTGCGCCCAGTCCAATGCTTCAGAAGGCAGGGGGCTTTTAAAAAAAGAAGACGGGAGTGTTTATAATGCCGGCAGGGATAATTTAGAATCGTCTCGCAACTCTATCACATTAAAGCAAACTCGCTTGGATATGCTCAAAGGAAAAAATCCTTCAACTTGTTTGAGATGTGAAAGAGAGGATAAAGCTGGAGTTATTAGCCGGCGGCAAATAGAGAAAGAGCTGTGGAAAAAAGTGTTTTCTTTGGATAAAGCTCGCAAGCTGACTAAAAAAGACGGCGCCATAAGCCCCGCTGAAGTCCCGCTTATTTATTATGATTTGAGATTGGGAAACCATTGCAATTTAAAGTGCCGAATGTGCGGCCCTGCCGATTCAGACGCCTGGTACTCCGATCATGTTAAAGTTTGGGGAGGGAACTCCTTTAAGGATTCTCATGGCCAGGTAGAGCTGTTACAGAAAAAAAACGGAGTTTATTACACTAAAAATCAAGATTATGATTGGCACTCATCCCCTTCTTTTTGGAGGCAGATTAAGGCAAACGCGGGAAACATTAAGCAGTTGCATACTGTGGGAGGCGAGCCTTTCTTGATTGAAAAGCATTGGGAGCTGTTGCAGTCCATTATAGACAGCGGAACAGCGGATCAAGCTGTTATAGAGTATAATACAAATCTGACAGTCATTCCAAAAAAGATGAGGGAGCTTTGGAAGCGCTTTAAACTCATTAAAATTGGAGTTAGCATTGATGGAAAGGGAGAGCTTAATGATTATATCAGGCCTCCCAGCCGGTTTGAAAATGTTGAGAAAAATTTAGATCAGTTGCATCAGTCCTGCAATAATTTGTTGATTTGGATTAACACCACTGTGCAAGTCTATAATATTTTGCGCTTAACCGATTTGATTCAATGGAGATTAAAAAAATATTCATTAAATATAAATGAAGATAATGTCATTAATTTTCATGCTCTTCATAATCCTAATTTTCTCAATGTGAAAATTCTGCCTCAATCCTATAAAAGGAAAGTGGAGGAGAGGCTCAGCCAGTTTTTATCTTCTTTAAAAGAAAATTTACAGGACTATACTCAAGAGTCTTCTAAAAAAATTACTTTTTCTTTAAATAAAAGCCTCAAATCTTACATCTGTTATATGAATTCTGAAGATTGGAGTCATCTTATTCCTAAATTTTGGCGTTACACCAAAAAATTGGATGAATTTAGAAGTCAA
>JAPPIY010000109.1 GCA_026914095.1 Oligoflexia bacterium | reverse complement strand
TTTCTGGATAGCTTCCATGCTCAACTAAAAGGTGTAGCATGGATTTTTTGTCATTCGGCTTCACTTCATTTACATTGGCTATGTTTTTTAGCTGAATTTCTAGTTCTTGAGGAGTTACTGTTTTCCAGAAATCTTCTGTTAAATAAGGCGGAAGAGTTGGAATTTCAGTCTGTTCAGCGCTATTTGCCACGGCTCTAGCTGGCTGTTTTGGAACGGTAACAGATTTGACACCGCCGTTTCTTTTATCAAACATATATAGATAATAGCCCGCATACACAAGGCTGGCTAAAAACAATAAGACAATTACTAGATATTTCAACATAAGCCTAGTATATACTGAGCTTGTTTGAATTTTCAGATTCCAACTAGACTCCTGCTTTCGCAGGAGTGACACAAGGAAGGAAAACTCAAACAAGCTCAGTATATAATTTTACTAGAATTTCGCAAGCAGATAATCAACCCTGTTTTTTGTTCAATAAATATTTAAATCTAAAGGCATGGATAAAAGAGCTTAAAAAAAAATCTCCCAGATTTTTTTTCTTACACCTTAAAGAATGTGAATTGAGTAATGAACTTAACCCCATTAAGTTTATTTCATAGACAAGAAAATTTATATTTGTTATTATTAAAATTGTTTAAAAATAGACCCCTTAGGTTGTCGTGAGCCTAAAAATATTTAACTCAAAGTGTCATGAATAGAAATAAACCCCTTAACTAGTTATGAACCTAAAACACATACCGCTTAGACTATGAAAAAAACAATTCGTATAGCTTTAAGCGGCGATCGTGGGAGAATGGGAGCCAGCCTTAAAAAGCTTATTAAAAAATCCTCTTTCCTTCAAGTAAAGGCTATAGCCAACAGAGAGCATTCCCCCAAAAAATGGAAAGCCTCCCAAATTGATGGAGTGATTGATTTTTCCCTGCCGGAGCTTTTTTCGCAAAGCTTAAGCTGGGCTGTCCAACACAAAAAAGCCTTTGTAAGCGGGACAACCGCTTTGAGCATGCAGAAAAAACAAGATTTAAAAAAAGCCAGCAAAAAAATCCCTGTTTTTTATAGTGAGAACATGAGTCCCGGCGTCTTTCTTATGAGCCAATGGATCAAAACTCTTTTTAATCCTAAACTGCAAATTTTATTGGAAGACATTCACCATAAAGATAAAAAAGACAAACCCAGCGGCACGGCCTTAAGGCTTAAAAACAGTCTCCCCGCCTTTTTACACAAAAATCTAAAAATTAAAAGTTATAGGCGGGGAAAAGAGTTTGGCTCTCACCGCTTCACTCTAAAAAATACAGAAGAAATTCTCATTTTGGAACACAGAGCTTTAAATAGAGAGCTTTTCTCTAAAGGAGCCTTGCAGGCCCTGCTTTTCATTTTAAACAAAAAACGAGGCTACTATGACACAAATGATCTTTATACACAAAAAAACCTTCAGTGGCTCTAAAAAGGCATTCTAATAGAAAACTGGAGTTTAAGAAAAACAGCTTGCAAATACACTCGCAAAAGCCTGTCTGAGCTTTTGCGAGTGTATTTGCAAGCTGTTGAACAAAAATCACAAATTTAAACAACAAAACAGACTTTTTCAGCGCCGACCATGTATATTTAGGCTCCATGAAAAATCAAGCGTATAATACCGAGTGTTAAAATTATTTATTCAGTAGCTCCTAAATTTTCAAGTTCTTGAATAAATTGGCGGTGTGCTCCTTTTATTAAAGATGCGCCCAAAGCCGTTAATCCTTTTTTGTTTCTAGCATTGATATCTGCGCCTTTTAATATTAACAATTTAACAATTTCTATAGGTGCTCTCTCTTCTATAAACATTTCCCCTAAGAAACCACCGCCCACATTAAAGCCGTGTCACCATATATGTCTGTCACCTTGACATTTGCTTTTTTAGATAGGAATAGCTCAACAATCTGTATCCATCCAAGTCGTGTAGCAAACATTAAAGCAGTACGATTATTCTTATCTCTAGCATCGACATCCGCTCCTTTAGATAGGAGTAAGCCAATAATCTCTTTTAGGTTTTTTGAAATTCCTTTATCCAGCCTTCCTTCGTTTCCTGAAGTTTCTTTTAGTCTAACCGGACCATCTTTTGTTCTAACTATACCCTTCGTGTAGGAGTAGTATGCCATTCGTGAAAGCTCTAATCCCGTAGTTAATCCCAGAATCAAAACTGGCCTCCCGTCCTCATCTCTAGCATTGGCATCAGCGCCTTTATCTAACAATTTCTTAACAGCGGAAACAGACCCATGTCTTACATTTCGTATCAGTTCTTTATTCAATTTACTTTGCTCTTCCGCTGTTAAAGGCTTTGTGGTTTCACTGTTCCCAGCCTCTTTATTAACACAAGAAGTCAAAATTAATAAACCTAAACCTATTATATAAAAAAATATTTTTTTCATACTTTCTCCTCTCGCTCTTGTAGCTTGTTAAAAACATAACAAGTCATTAACTAAGTTAAACATACAAGAAGAACGAAGACAAGAAAAAAGCGTCTTTTTGAACGAAAGCCCGATTTTTGAGGAATTATATACTTGACTCCCCAAACTTCAAGGCTTTGTGGCTTTTTCTCTGAAG
>JAPPIY010000297.1 GCA_026914095.1 Oligoflexia bacterium | reverse complement strand
AAAACCTCATAATAACCCCCCCCCCTACCCTCCTCCATTATTTTGCCGTTCCGGGCCTGTTGGCTCAAAAGTCCATCAAGCCATCATAAAAGCGAAAAAATCAAAAACAGGCGTCAGCATCCATAAAGTAAATGCAGAATATGACAAAGGATTTATTTTGTCTCAAAAAACCATTCCCATTGAAAAAAACGAAACCGCTTTAGAATTGGAAAAAAAAGTTAAACAAATAGAAA
The DNA here is from genome assembly GCA_026914095.1 of Oligoflexia bacterium. Lineage (GTDB taxonomy): Bacteria > Bdellovibrionota > Bdellovibrionia > Bdellovibrionales > UBA1609 > JACOND01. Next base: position 2,385 of record JAPPIY010000297.1, on the reverse strand, counting down.
AGCCGTTTTATTTTGAAACAATCTGTCAAATTTTAAACGAAAGCCTTAAAACAAATTAGCATCTTTATTTAAACTGCCATCACTCGCACTGAGCGCTAGCAGAGCCGCATTCTCCTCTGCTGGAGGGCAAAGGCTCTGTTTTATGGCTTATATCTCCAGAAGAATCAATACAAGAGGGGGCGTCCTTATAAGCAATGTCGCCTAAGCTAATTTGCAAACACCATTTTTTGTTTAAGCCAGCGACCTGATCAATAGGAATTTTTGTGTCAGTTGCGCCTGCGCTGGAGCCGGTTTTCAGAATTATAGTCCAAGTTCCTATAGTGGTGCTGGGATCTGTCAATTTTGCTTTGACATACTGTTTTTTAGGAGTGGACAGGTTATTGAGTTCTGTATTTGTGGTGGTAATTCCAAAATTTTGATTGTCTTTTACAAGGGAATAGGCCGATCTTAAAACAGTCTCTACAAGCCCTAAATTTGCTTTGCCCACATAAGATCTGTAAAAAACAGTAGATATAGCTGTCAAAATACTGAGAATGGCTACAGCCGCTAAAAGCTCAATTAAAGAAAATCCTTTATTTTTTAAACTCATCAAAAACCTGTTTTTTTAAAACAAAACCTATCTTAAGCCCCATTTTAGCAAAAAAGTAAATCCACTTGCAATAAAAAAGCCTATCCTGAGTGACTGACTAAACTAGACCTTTTAATAGAGAGGCTGATATAACCCCTTAAAATAACTAAATAAAAAATATAAACTCAGACTAAAGCCTTCCTGATCCCATGCCGATTAAGATAATAAAGGAAATTCAGAAAATGAAATGCCCAAAATGCCAATTTCATTCAATAATCAAGAAAGGCAAGATCAAAACCCGCAAAAGAGGTAAAAAAATCCAGAGATTTCAATGTAAAAATTGTAAAACCTTATTTACTAAAAGAAATTTCTTAAATGAATACAGAGAAAAGAGACCCGATCTGAACCTAAAGATAAAACAGCTTTATGTAGAGGGTATGACTCTTAGGGGAATCGCCAGATATTTAAAATGTGATTATAAAACAGCGCTCAGAAAGTTTAAAAAGCTCTCAGAGATTGCCAAAAGGGAAAACCAAAAAGCCAAGCTGTCAAATACTGAAAAATTAAAAGCCATTCAAATTGGCGAGCTCTCCAGCTATGTCCAATCAAAAGCCCAGCCGGCTTATATTAGCTTTGCTGTTAGCGATAAAGCCCATATCCTGAGTTGCAAAAGCGGCAAAAGCAGAGACACAGCTTTAAGCGAAATGCTGGAAGATATTGCCAGCTATGTTTCAGACGAAACCATCTTTTATTTTGACAATTCAGAAAAATATCTCCCCTTTATTGACAAGCATTATCCTAATGCGGATTATGTCGCTTGTTTGGGAAGAGATGCCAGCTCCTACCTCAAGCAAATCCATTTCACAGGCCTGTTGATAAAGAACAGACTTTCTAGGATGAATGGAACGGCTTGGTCTCTTACTAAAAAAACTAAAAATTTACAGCTCAATTTGGAGCTGTTTCAGTTCAATTTTAATCAAAGGAAACAACAAGAAAAAGTTATTAAACTGGCCCAATGGATCAAAGAGCCTTTTGACTCCCTACAGGAGCATTTAGAAATTAAAAAAGCGGGCTAAAAGTTATTATATCGCTCCTGTTTTTTTCACCCTTCTATAACAATCTTGTCTGAATTTCCCTGATTTCTTATTCAGTCTTCCCCCAGAAAACTGAACTCCTGCGAAAGCGGGAATTTCATTCATGCAGGAATTTTCAAACAGGGTTAGCATAACTGAATTTTTTATTTAATTTTCGCCAGGCTCTTCAACAATCAATCTTGCTTCCCTATAATTTTCCCCAGACGCCCTGTCTCTTTTAAAATCAGCTTTCGCGAGGGCATGCTTTCGCAGGAATGACGAGAAATCAGAAAAACTCAAACAAGATCGGTATAAAAACAAGAAATGGTAAGAGGGATAAGAAAATAGGAAGGTCTTCAGGTGTCAAAAAAACGAATAAGGAGGAAGAGATTATGGATAAAGCCTGATATTGGAGTTCGTTTAAAGCCGGAGTATAAAAATCAAGTGTGGTCTTATGATTTTATGTCAGACAGGACACATGATAAAAGGATTTTCCGTATATTGAATATAATGGATGAATGCGCGAGGGAGTGTTTGTGCTGTTATGTGAGCAGGAGGATTAAGTCTGAGAATGTGATTTTTTTGTTGTTAGAGTTGTTTTTACAAAGTGGTATGCCAAAGTATATTCGTTCGGATAATGGACCAGAGTTTGTGTCAAAAAAGTTAGTGAGTGTTTAGAGGGATTAAAAATTAAGCCCTTGTTTATATCACCGGGGAGTCCTTGGGAGAATGGCTATATAGAGT
>JAPPIY010000015.1 GCA_026914095.1 Oligoflexia bacterium | reverse complement strand
AAATTCAAGCTGTAGCTAGACTTCCGCTTTCGCGGGAGTGACAGAAAGGAGGAAAACTCAAAACCTGATCACTATAACTTATCCATCATGTTTTTTTATGTTTTATAAAAGCTGAAAAACTCTTTTATTTAAAGGCTTTCATGACCTATTCGCTGGTTTAAGTATATAGTGATCCTGTTTGAAAATTCAGCTCTGCGCAGACTTCAAAGACTTGTAAAGGAAAGGCTTAAAATTTCAAATAAGCTTTTTGCCACAAAGTTACTTCCAGCAACCTAGTGGTCAAAGCCTGTCCTCGTGAAAACGGGGGCTGAACTTGTTTTAATCCTTTCCTTTATAAGTCTTTGAAGAAAGAGCCTGAAAGATTTAAAACCGGAAAACCGAAATAGGGTCACTGTATAACTTCAGAAAAAAATTAAAGTTTTTATTTTTTTGGACAATTTGCTCCTTCCTGTTTTAAGAAAGGCCTTTCACAGTTAAAAAACTCAGCCAGGCCATAAACAAGGCTATGGAATAGGGAATGCTATGAAAATTCAAGCCTTTAGCCGATCGGTGTCTGAACAAAAACAAAACATTCCAAAAAAAATCTTTCAATTTTTTGTCTAAAGCAATTTTAATCAAGCCTAGCAGTAAAGCCCATGGCAAAGAGTAAATGGTGATCCAAAAAAGCTCTCTAAAATTTAGGGTGAAGGCTATAAGAACGAAAAGTTTTAAATCCCCGCCCCCTATCACTCCAATTAAAGTCAAGGGAACTGCAAATAAGAGAGCCAGCAGAGCGGAAAAGCCTCCCACTGTCAAGCCCTCCCATCCATTTAATAAGAAAACCGCCGGCAAAGTCAAAGCCAGCATAAAAAGAATGAGCTTGTTATGAATTTTTTTGGAGCGGAGATCATCTATACAGGCAATTAACAAAATCAGGCCGGGCAAAAAATAAGACAAGTGCTCAGACATTCTATAATAGTATATTATAAATCACTGTTTTGAAAAGTCTAGAGTCTATCGTCAATTATTTTGGGAATTATAGACTTAACTTTCCATTTTTTTACCTTAACTTTGTTTTTTTAAGCTTTTTCTGTTTTTTTTACCTTGTATCTTATGACTCCTTTCTTTTGCTAAAAACTCTTTTATTTTCTTAGCTTTAAAGCCTTTATGGAAAATCAAATATATAATACCCATTATTTTGAAATACATAGGATTGGTTTCAAATACTTAAGACTTTTTCAACGCCGACTGGTTAACAACCCAGCATGACAGGAAAAATAAAACAATTGAAGCTTAGCCAGCCTTTTCTGAAAAGATACAAGAGTTTTTTTAAGCTCCTTTTATTTTTAAATCTTTTTTGTATTAATTTGTATCAATATAAACTTTTTTTGAGTTTGTAATATCTATTGATTTATAAAGGGATGGGGAGTTACTGCCAGTTCCCTTGAGGCTTAAAGTCTCGGCCGGTTTCAAGGTTGGTTTCTATTAAATAAGCCAGAGAGGGGCTTTTTAACTGAAACATCTTGACAGGCCCTGTGTTTAAGCCAAAAGATCCCGCTAAAATCATAGCAGAGATCAAAAGCAATAAAAGATACTCAACAACCAAAATCCTCTCCTTATTTTTTAAATAACAAGGGCTAACTCTTGATTTTTCAAGAAAACAGCTTTCTGGTTAAAAACAGCTGGTTTTTCTAAAAGCCTCTCCAGCGCTTAAAAGCTATTATCTTTTTCAAACTGCCGTCTAAACTCTCTCAGCCCATAACTCGCAGAAAAGCCTATATTGCAGAATTTTCTTTAAACCCAGGATACTGCCTACAACATTTCCCTCGTCCCTGGGAAGAGGTAAATGAACTTAATAAAGTTATATTGCCTCTTTGTATTCCGTCACATAAGAGATTATCTAGCAATAGCATCTCTCAACTTAATACTAACTTCGTCTGTTCTTTTCCCGATCATATCCAAAATTTTATCTTTAAAAAGCATCACGAGGGCAATGACAACCACTATCATCAGGATATACTCAGTTGCTCCTTGACCAGATTCGTCCTGCCAAAGCCGTTTTAAAGTGCTTTTTATCTTTTTCATAGAAACCTCCTTGTATTTCTAATTTCGGCTGTTTTTATAAAAAACTTTAAAAAATTTTCAGAAAAACGAAAAATGCCCTTCAAAGGCGGGAAACATCTGTTTTAGGGGTTTTTTTCATATAGACCAGATTAATTGTGTCTATAACCCCTTGAAAGCCTTTATTCACAATAGTTTTAGAGTTAAAACTGAGATTTGACTGTTTGCCAATCCTTATAAACCCTGTCAATTAAGCAACTTTCTTATGTCTTAAAGGTTGTTTTCTGAATTTGCCATAAAATATCTTGAATTGTTAAAAACAGAATATCCAAGCCCTCTCTCCACCAGCCATAGACTTATCCCTGTATTCGTTTTTAGGAAAAATCCGTTTATTTATAATTTTTAAGAAAAAATAGGCTAAATTAACTTATCTATTATGTATGTAAATTTTTGAGTAGTATAATTTTCCACATCCTTTATTACTCGGCCTCATTTTATGAATTAATTAGGCTTAATCTATTATAATTCCCGAAATTTCTTATAATTGGCGGGTGAGCGGACGCAATTGACTTAGTTGCT
>JAPPIY010000065.1 GCA_026914095.1 Oligoflexia bacterium | reverse complement strand
ATTGTCAAATATTATTCTCTTAAAATTACAAATTCACAGATGATTTCAATAGGTTAGGGCTTTTCGACTGCTTTTTATCTTAGATTCTGTTGTTTTTACTTGTATTTTATATCTATATTTTTGCTAGAAACAAAGCTCTTATGGAAATCAATAATAATACTTTTTTTGTAAGATTTTGAATGATAGAGGGCTTTTTAGAGGCTTTTCAGTTAAATTATTCCTTAGATATTGAAAAACAGGTTATAATGGTATAGAGAAAGTAATATGAAATTTTTAAAAATCCTTCCATTTTTTATTGTTGTTGTAGTTTCTTGTGGTTTAGGAGGAGAGCTGAGCTTACAAGAGCGGCAGGGGCCTTATTTTTGGCAGGCGGAAAAAGATGGTTTTTCTGTCAGCTGAATGGGCTTTGCTTGTGAAATGAAATAAATGGAGTCAAAACAGTTATGAAAATTTATCCGCTCTTTTCTTTTCTTTTCTTATTTGCCTGTGTGTCTTCTGATAAGGTGGATTATGACAGCTTGGAAGAGTCCCAGTTTGAAAGAGAATCACAGCTTAAGAGGAATGTGGCTTATTTAAAGCAAATCTCTCAATTCAAAGAGGACAATTTTCAATTTATCTCTAAGCAAATGAAAGATATGATTCAAAATTATGAGCGTATGAAACAGCAGTTAGAGAAAATTGAAAGCAAATTGGATCGATCTTTATTAAAGAAAACCTCTATAGAAAAAGAGCCTCTTCAGCCTCAAATAGAAAGGAATGAAGACAGCATAGTTCTTACTAAAAAAAATAAGGAGCAAGTGGTTGTGTTTTTATCCAGCATAGAGGACTATACCAAACTTCTGGCTCAAATTTTAAGAGGTGAATATGATATTAGTGAGGAAGAAAAAGAAAAATTGTTATTTAGTGTAAGAAAACGAATGGATGAAAAAAAGAAAGAGGAGTTGGAATCTACAGAAGAAATTGAGTTCTTTGAAATGGAAGATATAGAAGAGCTGGATGAGGATTTACTGCCAGAAAATAGAAATGAAACAGGTGATTTTTTTCAGGAAGAAAACAGCTCTCAAGAAGAAGAGAAAGAATCGGAAGAAAATAGCTGGGGTCGAGGGGTTTTAGGCCAAAAAGCTCAAGAGGAAAAGAGAGAATCGAAAGAAAATAACACCTTTTTAATATCAGCTAAAAAACATTTTGAGGAAAAGTCTTATGAGACAGCTATCTCTGAATTTCAAAAATACCGTAATGAAAATCCTGAGGGAGTTTATTATCCAGAAGCTACTTTTTATATAGGGCAGGCTTTTGAAAATCTAAAAATGCCGATTGAAGCCGAAGTGTTTTTTAAAGAGATCGTTCAGTCTCATCCTCAGTCTCTTTGGGCCGGCCGGGCTAAAAAGTTTTTAAAGAAGTAAAATGCCTGTTGCTCTTGGTATAGAAAGCAGTTGTGATGATTGCTCTATCTCTATTGTTAGAGAGGATGGCAAGGTTTTATTTTTGAACCAAAAAAATCAAGATCAAATCCATAAAAAGTTTGGCGGAGTGGTGCCGGAGCTGGCAAGCCGTCATCATGGGGATGTTATTTTTCCTCTCATTGATCAGGCCTTGAAAACGGTTCCTTTATCTAACATTGACTGCATTGCTGTAACAAATCGCCCCGGCCTTTTAGGCTCTTTGTTGGTGGGCTGTGTGACAGCTAAAACTTTAAGCCTTTCTTGGAAGAAGGCTTTGGTTGGAGTGAATCACATTGAAGCTCATATTTTTAGCTCTTTGCTTTTTAAGAAGGCGGAAGCGAGAAAGATAACTATAGAAGGGCCAGCTTTGGCTTTTGTTGTCAGCGGGGGGCATAGCTCTCTGTTTTATGTGAAAGACATTGGGGATTCTCTTTTGTTAGCTGAAACCAGAGATGATTCTGCGGGAGAGGCTTTTGACAAGTTTGCAAGACTTTTAGGATTTGAATGGCCGGGAGGGTCCCGTTTAGATAAGCTGGCTCAAACAAGCCCGTTGGGCGAGCAGTTTTTTTCTAAAATACAAACAGAGGATCTTTCTTTTAGTTTTTCTGGAATTAAAAGCCAGGGGCAAAGACTTTTGCAGAAAAAATCTAAGGATTGGATAGAAGAAAATAAAGCCCGAGTTTGCGCTGATTATCAAGAAAAGATAGTGGATCATCTCATGGAAAAATTGAGTCGGGCTTTTGAAAACCAACCTGTAAAACAAGTTCTTGTTGGCGGAGGGGTTAGCGCGAACAGTTTATTTAGACAGAGGTTAAAAGAATGGTCTCAAAAAAAGTCAGTTCCTTGTTATCTGCCTGAGACAGAGTTTTGTAGAGACAATGGAGCTATGATTGCTTGGACAGGCTTGCAATATTTTTTAAAAGGCAAAACGGATGACTTAAAAATGCCAACCTCTCCCAGGCGCTTAGATAAAGATTTTTTTAAAAAACGCAAGAAGGCGGATTATGAATAAACAGCAGGTGAAACAATTTTTGAAGGAGCAAAGCCTACGGCCTATTAAAAAACTAGGTCAGAACTTTTTAGTGAATCCAGGCCTGATTCAAGCCATAGTCCGAAAGGTTCAAAATAAGCCGGCGCCTTTTGTGGAAATTGGCCCAGGACTAGGAGCTTTGACCCGGCATTTTAAAAAAAAAGA
>JAPPIY010000061.1 GCA_026914095.1 Oligoflexia bacterium | reverse complement strand
AGGAAAAGCAGAAAAACCCTTATATCAATGAAACAGGCATTTCAAAGAAAATGGACATTCCTCCGACAACATTTAACCGATTAGTCAATGGCCACTCTAAGCCCGCTGTCCGAACTCTTTTAAAATTGAGCCATTTTATGCCTGAGTTAAAACCTCTTTTGCCGGATGACCTTATGAAAGCCTTTAAAGTTTCTATGGAAAAAGGCAATTATGAATATGTTGGGAAAAACCTTGAGGGCTTGCTTTTTGATGAAACTATTTTTTTATGCTGGATGCTGGCTTTTTTAAATAAAGGAATAACAGCTGATGAAATTAAAGAGCAGTTTGGGCAAGAGGGTTTAAGAGCCTTAAAAACGCTTGAAAAACAGGCTGTCGTAGCCAAAGATGAAAGCGGTTATTATAAAGTGAGGGATAAAAGCAAGTATGCTATTTTTTCCTTTGAGCTTATTAAAGCTCATTTTCTATTTTTAGCCAAAAAATACAATTCAGAGCATATAAGAAGCAATTACATTTATTATGAGGTGGAGTCTTTAAATGAGGGAGGAAAAAAAGCATTGGTAGAAACACACAGGGAGTTTCATAAGAGGATACAAAAGATTATGAATGATGAAAAAAACAAAGGGGATAAGCCAGTTTTTTCTATCGCTTGCAGTGATTTTTTGTTAGGATGAGGCGATTAAAAAAGGAAGGATGTAATATGAGAAGTTTTATTTTAGTCTTATTAGCGGTTATTTTGATTAAGCCTTGCTTGGCTCAGACGATGAGTGAGGGCTTCGGCTCAAATGCTTTCGCTATGAATCAGTTTTATAACTCTCTAAATGGTAGTTTTGACGATGTTTCAGAGATTTTGGCAGAACAGGCTCAAATAAAAGTTATGCCTATATTGCAGGAAAAAGCTCATTTGTTGGCGGGACAAGCCTTAATAGACGGCCAGAGTTATTGGGGTCTTGAAAAAGCTGGTTTTGATTTTGAAAAGACAGCTTATGCTTTTCCAGTTCAAATGAAGATTATTTCTATAAATGAAGAGCAAGCTCAGCTTCTTTTAAAGTCTATAAGGGAGGCTCAAACGGTTTTGGGAAAGAGCCAAGCTTATTCTGATTCAAGGCTACAAGTAGCTATGGCAGGCCATAATATTCAAAACAGAAATGATTCATTTTGGAATTCTCTTAAAGCTAAAGGAATAGTTATTGATAGTTTTTCAAATCAGTTTGATAAAACAAACCCTTCAAAAATGCTTATGTATGTCGGCCCCGGAAATGGAGGTGGAGGTGTGTTTTATCAAGCTGGAATTATGGGTTTTCAAGATTATTTTAGGGATCAATCTCAAAAAGCAATAAAGCTTGTGGATAGGTTGCAGGGAATAGAAGTCAATCCTTACAGCTCTGAGCTAACTTATTGGAAAGCTACAGCAAGCAACAATCAGATTGAGGAATTTTTATCAGCTGTTTATAGAGCTGGAAATTCAACGTCACAACCAGCAATAATTTATGCTGAAGAAATAGCAAAAGCTCAATATGGAAATGGCTGGCATTTTATAGAGGATGGTCTTCCCGTTCAGTTTGTTGATGATAATGCTTTGGCTTATTACGGGGCAAATATGGAAGAGCTTATCAAACAAGTTATGGAAGAAAACCAAGCAGGTTCAGTTAATGAGTTTTATCAGACTGACGACTATTTTCAAAATGGCACTGTCTTTGTTGTTGGCCCCGGCAACGGTGGAGGCGGAACTTATATTAAGTAGAGAGGTTAGCAAATTATTATAAATATAAAATTATCAACATGAGTCAAACAGAAAATCAGAAATCAGAAATTTTTAAAATTGTTCAAAAGTTTTTAAAAGATCCTCCTGTAATTATTTGGGGTTCTTGGGCAACTATTCCTTATGGCTTACCAAGTATGAATGATTTAAAAAAATGTTTAAAATCCGAATTAGAGGGACTGAAAGAAGATACTAACCTTGAAATAGAGCTTGGGAAAATTGATGACCAAAATAAAATTGATAAGATTAAAAAAATTATCAGAAATGAAATATTTAAAAAAGATTTGGAATGTCTAAAAAAATCTATAGAAGATCACAGTTATTTTAAAGCAATAGAGGATATAATAAAGAAATTTTATAAGGCTCACCCGCAAAAAATAGACATTATAACAACTAATTATGATTGTATTTTGGAGTATACATTATCAAATGCAAAATATAGTTTTACAGATGGATTCACAGGGAGAGCATTGGCAAATTTTAACTCAAAGGCTTTTAAAACAAAAAATATTATCAATCTTATAAAAGTTCATGGCTCTTTAAATTGGTTTTTTGATAAAAACAGACGAATATTTTATTTACCTTCTAAAAATAATTTTAACAATTTAAAATATGCTATGGTGTTACCGGCTGGAAAAAATAAACATAGTGAAACTTTTGAAGAACCATACAGAACTTTAATTACTAAATCAGATAGTGCTATTGAGCAAGCTAGTAGTTTTCTAGCTATTGGCTTTGGTTTCAATGATGAGCATTTAACTCCTAAAATTGATAATAAAATTAAAGAGAATACTCCTATAGTAATTATTTCAAAAAAAGCTACTAATTCTTGCATCTGTAAAAAAGCAAGAAAAAAATAATAATTCTGCTAAAGCAGTGAT
>JAPPIY010000024.1 GCA_026914095.1 Oligoflexia bacterium | reverse complement strand
AAAAGAAAAAATTGTTTTTGTCATGCTTTTTTTGATGTTTTCTTGTATATTGATCGGCTGGCTATGAAAAAATACGATCTGATTGTTGTGGGGGCAGGGCATGCCGGGGTGGAGGCTGGTTTAGCGGCAGAGAGGCTGGGACTCAAGGTCTTGCTGGCAAGCACAAACCTTTCCCGAATTTCCTTTATGAGTTGTAACCCGGCCATCGGAGGGCTGGCTAAGGGGCATATTGTCAGGGAGATTGAGGCTTTGGGAGGACAAATGGCTCGGAACGCGGATAAAAGCTGTATTCAGTTCAAAAGACTCAATCAAAAAAAAGGCCCCGCGGTGAGAGGGCGGCGTATGCAGTGTGACAAAGGCCTTTACACCCAGTTTATGAAGAGCTTTGTTCAAAAGCAAAAACTGGAATTAAGAGAACTGGAAGTTAAATCTTTAAAAATAGAGGGAGAGGTTTGTCAGGGGGTGATAAGCAAAGACGATGTCTTTATTCCCTCTCAGACTGTGGTGATAACCACAGGGACTTTTATGAAAGCGGTTCTGCACATTGGCTCTGAGCAATCCGCGGGAGGGCGGGCCGGGGATAAGGCCACTGTGGGGCTTTCCGAGCAGCTCTTTCATTTGGGTTTTAAGGTTCATCGTTTGAAAACAGGCACCCCTCCCCGCTTGGACAAGGCCAGCCTTGATTTTGAAAAAACCAGCCTTCAAAAGGGGGATGAGGAGTTTCAGCCTTTTAGCCTTTTAAGCTCCCTCAAACCAGAGTTAGATCAAATCAACTGCTACCTCACTTATACGACAGAAAAAACCCATGAGATCATCCGCTCTCATTTAAAAGATTCTCCGTTGTTTTCAGGGGCGGTTACAGGCGCAGGCCCTAGATACTGTCCCAGTGTGGAGGATAAAGTGACACGGTTTGAAAATAAGAATCAGCATCAAACTTTTTTAGAGCCAGAGGGATTAAACACGAACTTTATCTATGCGCAGGGGCTTTCCACCAGTCTTCCTGCTGTGGTTCAAGAAAAGTTTTTAAAAAGCATTCCCGGTTTGGAAAATATGAAAATGCTGAGAGCCGGCTATGCCGTGGAGTATGATTTTATTGAGCCTTTAGAGCTATTTCACACTTTGGAAACAAAAAAAATTAAAAATCTCTTTTTAGCCGGGCAGATTAACGGCACCAGCGGTTATGAAGAGGCTGGGGGGCAGGGCTTAATGGCAGGCTTAAATGCGGGCTTAAAAATTTTAAATCAAGAGCCGGCGATTTTAAAAAGGCAGGAGTCTTATATTGGAGTTTTGATTGATGATTTGGTGACCAAAGGGACAAAAGAGCCTTACCGAATGTTCACTTCCCGCGCGGAGCACCGTCTGGTTTTAAGAGAAGACAATGTTTGGGAGAGGCTTTTTCCTCTAGCGCATCAGCTTAAAATTTTATCCCCTGAGCGGGAAAAGAAAATTTATAAGCTATTGGAAGGGCGGAAAGTTTTAATGAAAAGCTTAAAAAGCAAAAAGCTGGCTCCCAATCCAGAAACGCAAGAGAAGTTAAGGAAACAAGGGACAGCGCCTTTGTTAAAGCCGCAGAGCCTTTACGAGCTTTTAAAAAGGACAGAGTTAAAAGCAGAGGATATGTCTGCTTTTTTGGAGGGTCGGGAAAAACCAGAAGAGCCTCTTTTACAAAAAGAAATTCAAAGCGGCGTGGAAATAGAAGTGAAATATGAGGGCTATATTTCAAGGCAAAGGGAGCTTATAAACCGTTTAGAAAAAATGGAAAATTTAAGTTTAAAAGGAGTGAATTACAATCAGTTGAGAGGCTTGTCGGCTGAAGATAGGGAAAAACTCAATCAAGTTTTGCCTCAAAACTTAGGGCAGGCTGGGCGAATCAGCGGAGTCAGCTCAACCGCTCTGCAAGCTCTTTTTATTCATGTTAAAAAATGAGAAAGGCGCTTTAATTGATAAAATTGACAAAAAGTCAAAAACGGCAGATACAGGTTTTTCAAAAATTGATCTTGGATAAGAATCAATCTATTAACTTGATTTCCAGAAAATCCCCTCAAAAACAAGTGGAGCTTTTGCTAGGGCAGGGGCTTTTGACGGCAGGTTTTTTAGCTCCTGTTTTAAACTCCTCTCAAGAGGATATTTTAGATATAGGAAGCGGGAATGGCTTTCCTGGGATTTTATTTGCCCTTCTTTTTCCAAAGAGAAAATTTTATTTGTGTGAGAGAATTAGAAAAAAGGCAGAGCTTTTAAAGAGCCTAAAACATGGCTTGGCTTTAGATCAGGTTGAAATTCTCTGTCAGCCGGCGGAAGAGCTACAGCGATCTTTTGACTTGGCTTTATCGCAGGCTAGCCTTCCTTTAGAAAAAATGATAAAGCTTTTGCAAAAAATTTTATCGCCCAAAGGCAAGGCTTTTTTATGGCACAGCGGAAAGGGGAGCAGGCAAAGAGCCTCTTTCCCTTTTATGAAAATAGAAGTTTTTAAATCTTATAAGATAAACGGAAGCGCAAAAGCTCTTTTAAAAGTCCAGAAGAAGGCTAGTCTTCTTTTTTGAAAAACAAGAAAAGAAGGTAAAAAAGCATGAAAGCTAAAGAACTCAAAAAAGCGAAAGGCGCATTAAGTTGCGCGAGTCCGATTCCGAGGATAAAGAGCGAAAGCAATGCTCCTATCCCTCTCTTTTTTGAGGACATTTGTAGTTATGAATAGCAAAAAACAATAACAATAAAAT
>JAPPIY010000183.1 GCA_026914095.1 Oligoflexia bacterium | reverse complement strand
CCGGAACGGATACAAATCTCCAACAGATTAAAGTCCAAGGCGGCGGAATGGCTCTTGACTTAGTAGCGGAAAAGAGCCAATTGAAGACAAAATACGGCATGGAGGGGTTGGTTGATTTTCAATTAAAGTGTGAGGAGGCGGGCGGAGTGAGCGCTTGCAAAAAGTGCGCAGGGCCTTTTCCCTGTCCTCCTGTGAAGTGGTCTTTGTCTTTAATCTCACAAACTAAGGTCAATAATATCCCCAGCTTTAATCGTGTCTTGAAACAGTCTCTGACTCTAACGCACACAGGGCCGAATGACAGCGATTTTGTGTGTGGTTTCTTGGCCTCTCAGCCTCAGCTGGCTTGTGAGGATCGAAAAGGAACGATTGAGGGCTGGGACAGCCATGGAAATAAAAAATGCTTTTACCTTTGTCCCAAAGGAAAAACGCGAAAGGACGGCTCAGGCTGTGATTGCCCTACAGGATATGCTTGGACAGGCACTCAATGCGCTGAAACTTGCAAAACATTTCCAGGAGCCTCTTATCGTAATGGATTAAAAGTAAATGGACAGTGTTTCGATACTACTAGTATTGCCACTGTTGGTATATTTTCACCAAGTCTAAAAATGTTTATAAGTCCTAATTCCATTCCGGAACCCTATGTTCATGGGGAACACAGTGTGTATCGTCTGTTTAGGAGAATGAAACACCTACTCAATACAGTAAACACTGTCACGGGTTTTGATGAAAACGGGAATATGGAGTCTTTCAATATTTGCCCCAGTGGAAAGGTTTGGATTGGCTCAAAATGTGTAGAATATTGTAACGACGCCATGCAGTATTACCGTGAAGACGGCACTTCTTCATTTTTCATACATACTGGTAAAGCTAGTGGAATAAAAATAAACGGCTTGTGTCACTATATGTGTTTCAAAGACGGCAGTATCAATGAACCAATCTGTCGTTTTATGCGAAATCTAGGATTGTGGATACTTGATACTAAAAACATACGCGATACTTTGCCGGGCGGCTTAATTGGGCTTTCACGTTACCTCAGAACTATTCAGTAGGGCCTGTCTTTATTTGTTTGAGCTAAAAGCCAGGGATATATCTTCATTTTGAATTATACTGAATCTTGTTTGAATTTTTCTGGCTCCAGCTAGACTCCCGCCCCTGTTTTCGCGAGGACAAGTTTTGCGGGAGGGACAGAAAGGGATAAAACTCAAACACGATCAGTTAAAATAGGGGGCTTTTACCCTTTTTGTCAGTCTATAGTAAATAGGCCGCATTCTCAAAGTGTGTTTGTTGATGCGAAAAAGCGAACAGATTTTTCAATGAATAAAAACATTTTGCTTTGTGTCATAGAGCAGGATTTTTTTAGTTTGAGTTTTAAAACAGTATTTGCTTGTATATTAAAAGAACAAAAAATAAGGGTGTAAAAAATCTAAGATATTTTTTATATTCTTAAAGGAAAGAGCTTAATAATGTTGAAAATAAAAAAAATAAATAGCGCCTCACTCAATAAATTTTATGACCGAATTAGACGGCATCACCAAAAATATTTAAAAAACCATGATGTTAAACTTCCCAAATTAAAAAATAACAAAGGGTTTTATATGAAAGACGCTTTGATCTTGATTTATTTGAGTCAAGGCTATCCTCTAACTAAAAAAGCGACAAAACAGGAACTCACTCAATTTATAAGAAAATACTACCCCAATACGAATGATGTCCAACAAGCAAGACATCTAGGAGCGCAAAAAGGATGGTGGATTTTAGCTGGAGGAAGAGACAACATTGTCTTATCTTTAAAAAGAGGGGAGTATCAGCTTTACACCTTAGAAAAACCATACCCTGGTTTTACAGAAGGCAGAAGGCAAGTAAAATCTTTTGATTGGAATGATATAAAAAAGAATTATTCTTATAGATGCGCTACTTGCGGCTCTAAAGAGGGAGAGCCTCATTTTCATTGGCCGCAAACAATCACAAAACTGCAACAAGCCCATAAAAACCCTGAACAAACTCTGAATAAAAGGAATATTATACCTCAATGTCAAAAATGCAATAGAGCGGACAGAAACAGATGGATTTACGATGACAAAGGAAGAGCAATCAAACTTGCTAATGCAAATGTATTGAAAAGCTGTTCAGAGTCTGTTCAGAAAAAAGCCTATAGAATTTTATATGAAAAATATAATGGCAAAGCTCCTAACCAATTGGAGCAAAAATGAAAAAATATATAAATAAAATTATTCATGATGACGCGCTTAACTTTTTATCAAAATTAAAGTCTAATTCTACAGACATTATATTAACAGATCCTCCTTATTTTTTAGATAAAATGGATAACAATTGGAGCGCTCAAAAAGTAAAAAGCCCTAAAAAGCCCTATGCTATAAAGCACTTGCCGGCAGGTATGAAATTTAACAAAGAGCAAGGAAAAGAGTTTTATTCCTGGTATCTGAAAATATCAGAAGAGTTTTTTAGAATTCTAAAACCCGGAGGTTTTTTCTTTTCTTTTTCTAGTCCCAGGCTTTATCATAGAATGACTTGCGCCATGGATGATGCCGGATTTGAAATCAGAGATTGTTTTATATGGCTTTATACACAAAACCAGCCAAAAGCTATGAGTCTTCATCATTTTATCAATAAAATGGATAAATCTAAAAAAGAAAAGGAGAGACTGAATAAATATTTTACAGGCTGGAAAACTCCTCAAGTCAAAATCCTGTTATGAGC
>JAPPIY010000215.1:1157-2731 GCA_026914095.1 Oligoflexia bacterium | reverse complement strand
TGTTAAAAGACAACAAAGAAACCCGAAACGATCTCAACGACTTAAAAGCTTACTACTATCACAAAGACGGAATGAACAGCGTCACCTCACTAACAGATGAACAAGCCAATGAAAAAGAAAAATACATCTACAACGCTTTCGGAAAGATGACAGTCTATGATGAAAGAGACAGAAAGATAGCAAGCTCTCAAATAGGAAACCCCTACTCATTCACCGGAAGAGAACACGACAGTGAGACAGGCCTCCACTACCACAGAGCCAGATACTACAGCCCTGAGCTTGCACGCTGGATAAACGAAGACCCCATTGAGTTTAATAGCGGGGATATGAATCTTTATCGCTATGTTGAAAATAATCCTTTAAGTTGGATTGATCCAATCGGAACAGTTAGAAGACGACCTCCAAAAAGATTCACTCAATTAGTTAAACCTAAATCCTCAGTAAAGTATCTACCAGTAAGAGAAACTAGAGCCCCAGATGTAACAAAATATGTAAGACATCGTTGTTATGGTCCTCAAGCTAACCTTTGTTATCCTGAACCTGAACCTGAACCTGAGCCTAAACCTGAACCAGTACCGTGTACTCCAGAGAATCCAACAGGCGATCCTAAAAAAGCTAAACCTAATAAATTTAACTTTTACCTATACTTTAATCCAAACTCATCCCCAAGCTTATGATAAAAAGTATAGTATTATTTTCATTTTATATAAGTGCTAATGCATTTCCAATTCATGATTGTGAAACTGAAAAACAACAAGTTATTTTTTTAAAAAAACAATTAAAGACTAAACCTGAAAATATAGTATACAATTTATCTTTAACTAGTTTAGATAAAGATTATAACAAAAAGAATATTTCCTACTATAAAAAACACAAAAAAACATTATCTAAAATATCAGATCATAAAAGATTATTCTTAGCTCACTCTCTATTGAAAGAAAAAAAATCTCTCACCGATATAAAAAAAATTTTAAACTTTAAATCTGATATTTTAGCTGTAGAATATCAAAGACAAACTATTCTTTCTGAAATTTATTTTTTAGATAAAAATTTTAAAAAAAGTAAAAATCTAATAGAAAGCATTTTATCAATTTTAAATGAACCAAATACTAAAAAAAAGATTAAGCCCTATAATATAGATTTAGCTGAAGATGGTTTATTAACTAGTTTAGCCGATATACACCTACGCATGGGTATCTTTGATCAGAGTTTTTTTATAAAAAAAGAAAAGTTATTACCAAAGTATGACGCTTATGGAACTAATTTAAGTCTTTTTTTACAATCATTAAAGTCTCCTTTTTTAAGTAGTGACAAATATATGCGATTATCTAAAAAAGCATATAAAAAATGTCCTTATGATTATGGTTTTTTTGATAGTTATGTAAGAAATTTGTTTAATTTTGGTTTGTTAAAAGAAGCAAAAGTTCATATATTACAAGGATTTAAAAACTTTACATATATTGATATTGAAATATACATAATATTAGTGCAAATTTATATCAATGAAGGTAATTATAAAAAAGCGAATAAAATCATAGAAAAAATAGAAAAATACGAAGATATCGGCTTAATTT
>JAPPIY010000215.1:0-1147 GCA_026914095.1 Oligoflexia bacterium | reverse complement strand
AAAATAGAACCCTTAAAAGCATTGATAAAAAGGCTTTAAAGCGGGTTGTGGAATGGATTGGGATCATTTCCTACTGGATAAGCTTTGGGCTTTATATTGTTATTATTTCTATTTTAGGTTTTTTTGCGGGCTATATCTTGTTTTTTGGGACAATGTTTAGGGCTTATGGAATGCTTAAGGTTTTTTTTATTTTGCTTTTAACGGTCTCTTTATGGCCATTGCTTTGGCATTCTATAAACTTTGCAGTTTGGACAATAGCTGTTAGTGATAACGCTCTGGCTAACAATGTCATCATCGGAGGGGCAAGTCTTGCAAAAGTATTTATTCCAATCTGGCTTATTTCCAAGACTTCAAAATTTCCTGTTTCTCAAGCTTTAAAAAAGATTTCACGGACAGGTGGAAGTATGGCTTTAGCCGGTGGGAGTTATGCTTATTCTTCTTTTAGGAGTAATACAGAAAATGTATCCCAGAATGTCCAAAACAAAGAGGAATTTAATAATGAGGGAGCGGAGATAAATTTTACGAAGTTAGCAACAGAGACAGAAACAAGCCCAGCCCTTCCTTTTCAAAACGATGAAGATTATTTTAATGATTCTATGAGTGATTTTTCTATCAGTGAAAGACAACCTGAAACACAAAGTTTTGAAAACACAAATCAAAATGAATTTCCGATTGCAGAAAACAATCAACAAAATATAAAACAAGAAATTTCAACAAAGCAAACTATCAATCAAGAAAATGATATTAAACAAGAAAGCCAAAATGATATAAACAAAGATTTTTCTATTGAAAATAATCCCCAAGTTACAAAAGAAATAAAAGGATCGCAAAATATTTCTCAAAATCAAAACTACAACGAAAGTATTTTGAATGAGTCTGAAAGCCAAAATAAAGGGATTTTAGAAGAGGCTCAAAATCAAATGAACTCTGAAGTGTCAAATACAGAAAGAAAATCTGAGTTGTTTAATGAGGCTATTCATAAAGAAGATTGGATTAAAGAGAATGAACAAAGTCCTGTCTCAGATTTTGAGAGAGAAACAAATAATAAAGAAGAGGCCGAGCTATGAGATTTTTAATTCAAATTTATAAAAATGAAATAACTATTTTTTCTCTTATAAGTGTTCTTTTTGTCTGGGGAGCTGTGACC
>JAPPIY010000216.1 GCA_026914095.1 Oligoflexia bacterium | reverse complement strand
AGGTAACCTCTGGAAAATAAACCAGATTCTCAATAAATTTAATTGAAATTTTTGATAATATCAAGCTTTATTTTTTAGTGTTGAATTGTTTTTTTGATTTTTTTATAAATCTATTTTTTTCTTGTCCTTTCTTTTTCTGTTGATTGCCTTTTTCTTTTTGTTGTTTTTCCAATTTAGAATAAATTGACTTTAATGGCTCTGGAACTTCTGAAAATTTTTGCTCCCATATATCATTATGAAAACAAGCATTTCTTATTTTTTTAAAATCTTGTTTTACAGCATCTAAAATATCTAATTTCTCTAAAACTTTATCAAAGGGTAAATACTTCTTATAATCTCCTTTTAAATTAGATTGTTCTATTTTATTTTTTTTAACAATGTTCTTTTCTTCTTTAAAAACAGACTGCATAGCTAAGTACCTTTCCTTATTTAATTCGTTTTTTAAAGATTGAATAGAAAACTCCGCTTTTTTAGGTTGTTTTTCTTTTTTAGAAGAATCATTTTTAGTCAATAAAGGAATAGTTCCTGAAAAGTCTTGTTTATAATAAACTTGAATAAGCTTTTTTAAAAAACTCTTCCCATGCTTTGCGTAGTTCCTCCAGCCTTGTGTCAATTTAAACTTAATATTTATACTTTGATCTAGCTTTTCTGTTATTTCTGTTTCAGAAGGTTTTTTATTTAAGTTCAGTGTTATTTCTTGTTCAAGTAGTTTCTTTATCATCTGTGAAAGTAAAGCTGTGCGTGCCCATTTTTCTTTTGCTCTTCTTCCAATTTTTAGAGCCTCTTTTAAATTTTCTGTTTTATCTAATACTAAAACTTTTTTGTTTTCTTTTTGTATCTCTTTTAAACCAAAAAGTTTAAAAGACGGAGGATTGTCTCTGCATAACTCTCTAGCAAGAGATAAAAACTTTTTATCCCCTAAGTGTTTTTTCAGTTCTTTAAACGGTAAAGCTATAGGTTTTAACTGTTCCTGTATTGATTTTTTTCTTGGTTTTTAAGTTTCAGCCTATCTGCTATCTTTTGCAATTCAGGTTGAGACATTTTAGAAATATTATTTTGAGTTTCTTTTAACCAATCTAAGTGGGATTTTAAAATATCTTTAAACACTTCTTGAATTCTATTTTTTATAATTAAAGAATCTAAATTAAATTTATTATTTTTACCAAGACCAAGATTATCTACATCAAGCAAGCTTTTTTGTTTTAATATTTCACGAAAAGCATCTTTTCTATAATGACGGACTTGTTCTTGAATTAACTTAAATTCTTCCTTTCCCATAAACTGTCCTGTTTTTTGTTTCCATGCAAAATTAACTATCTCACAAATAAACCTAATTTGTTCATATAAATTAATATCTTGATTATTTTTTGAGTTATATTTTTCAATAAAATAATCAATACGCTGTTTCAATCGGTCAGCTGTAACTCCATAAGATTTATATTCTTTCCCTTTTCTTGTTATATTTGTTTTAAAATAGTTTAAGACAAAGTTATTGATGTCTTCTTCTTTGTTGATATAGGCTAATACTAAATATTTAAGAGTCTGGATTCCAAAATTAGTATAAATAGTCTGACTATTTATAGAAATCTTAACCTCTATTGTATTATGTCTTATTTTTAATGGTTCTGTTTGATCTGAGCTTTCAAAATAGGCTTTTTGCTTTTGATCTGCATCAGATTTGGGATTAACTCTTGCAAAAGTTACAAAAGAAGTAAAAGCTGAAGTTTGCTCTAAATATAAAATAAGCTGTCTCATAAACCATAAATCTTCAGGAAAATTTTCTTCTTTTATTTGTTCATTTTGATTATAAAAACCTACTTGTTCCAAACGACCCCAAATAGCAAAAGCCATTTCTTTTTTAGGTGATAGGAATTTATCAGAAAAATCTATTAAAACACGATCACTTTGAGATAAAGTTTCTAAAACTGCTTTTATTGCTAAAAATTTAGGAGATTCTCCTGTAATACCTTTTCCTTTAAAAAATTTACCAATTAAAAAACTCATTTGTGATCCAGTTAAAAACAGGGCAGAAATTAAAGCTAAAGTTGGTTGGATATTTTTTGAAGTATCTAAAGGAAAATAATCTAAAGGATTATCTTTGATTTTTTCAAATTCGTCTTTTATTTTTTCTTCTTTCTTTTGATCATCATTTAACTTTTTCTTTCTTTTTTCTAAAATAGCAATAGCTTCTTTAACAAGAAAAATTAGCTCTTTAGATAAACCGTTCTTACTTAACTCAGTATTAGGATATTCATGTATATAGTGAGAAAAGTAATTTCTAAAATTCTCTAGGATACTTTGAAAATTATAAGGCTTTCTACTTTTATAAACATTTTGAAAATGCTGGGTTTGAGTGAGCTTTTTATATTGAGTGCTGTTTCTGTTTTGTGTTTGTTGAGTATTTTCATCATCTTTTTTTTTATGAAAAATCCAATTAAAAGTTAAGGCAAAAGCAGAATACTGTCTTAAAGTGAAAGTATCTTTGAAATAGGTTATAGGTTTTTCGGTTTTAGACTGTTTTTTCATTTTTTTACTCTTAAACTAAAAAGTTTAACATAACTGCTTAAATTAAAAAAATATTTTTTTATCTTATTAAAACTACTTCTTTTTTTTAAACAAGAGCTGGCTTACCTCCCATTTTGAAGGTGTTCCCAGCCGATTGCTAGGTAACCTATGAAAATCCTCCTGCCCCCCTATATAGTGTAGCCAAAATTGACTACTTGAATTTCTG